>WQXD01000276.1 GCA_009785015.1 Oscillospiraceae bacterium
AATATTTTCTTCGCGTTTTCAGGAGTTGCCGTATGACAGACATATTCCGTCAGGCAGCAGTGCTGCTTACAGGCGGTGCATTCGGTGATTTTTGCCGGAAGCAAAACATGCTCAACCGTTTCGGGACTGGCGATGGCATTATTGACCGCAATCAATATATCTTTATTTTCGCATATTATCTCTGTTTCTCTGCTGTGTCTTTTTTCGTAATCCATGAACGCAAAAAGCTTTTTTAGCTCCCAAGTCGATATATTCGGATAATCAGACAGAGCAAAATAATACACTCCGTCCCATATTATCGTACATTCATGGTTTGCTATATTAACTTGCATATTATTTTATCCTCCGTACAATGCACTTGTTTCAAGATTCAAAAGTCGCTTGTTAAAATAATCCCGAAATTGAGTCCCGCATTCGCGGAGCATACGCAAATCGTCATCGCTTCCGGCGACTTCATCTTTCAGCTTTTTATGTATAAAGTCAAATACAGGCTCATTGACGATTGGCGGCTCATGGCGCATATAAGTTTCAATCGTCAGGAATTTGTTAAACTCGAAAATGCTTTTTTCAATCATCAGGTAACTGCGCAGGCAGCCTAAAATCGTGTTTACGCAGCCGGTTATTTGCAGTTTGTCAAACATGGGGTAGCCAAACTCTTTCGCAAACCATTTTTCCATAATGATTGCGTCTTTTATGAAATCCTCTTTTGACGGCATTTTTATGTCGTTTAAATTTATTTCGCCGAATACAGCCTTGCCTTGTGTTTTGAGACGGGCAATTTCAACCGTAAACTCAAATTCCTCAACTTCGCTCTTTGTGTACGGAGGTGAAAGCTCTGATTGACGAATCATTATCGAACCGAATCCTTTGGGTATTCCATATGATTTCCAATATTTATTAGCGATTTCGTCCATGCGCTTTTGCGTTATCGCCGCGTCTTCGCGGACAATAATAACCGTGTCTATATCGCTCTGACCCGGACGGTAATACCCGCCACCGAGCGAACCTATTAGATATAACGTTAAAATGTCGCTATTTTCACGGCATATTTCATCAAGAAATTCGTTTACAATTTTTATCGCTTTTGCTTCGGTTATAATTGACGCCATTTCAATTTTCATGCTATTTTCAATAGCTTTATTTATAACGCCGAAGATAAAATCCGTCTTTGAATTGGCATAAAGAACCCTGTCGCCGTTCACTTCTTCAATCAGCCGCATTTTTAATTTGCCGTACTCATCGGCAATATTTTTGTCGTTGAGCAATGCGTTTTTGAATATATTATGGCGGCGGTTTTCCTCGCTGTCTTTGGGGCATACATAAAAATGATAATTCATGAAATCATCAGAAATTATCCGTTTGAACACTTCGCGGTCTTTTATGCCGCCGTCGCCTTCATGCTGAAAACCGACTTTTTCAAGACGTGAAACGATTTCAGGAAACAAATCGTAGGAATCCATCACTGCGACAATATCTATGATAGGCTTGGCACACAACCCCGGAACCGAGGTGCTGCCGACGTGCTTGATTTCAAGCACCAAATCGCCGATTTGTTCCATCAGGTAATCGCGGATACGTTCAAACTCGGTTTTCCAATTCGGATCGTACGGTATTACAATTAATGTGTTTGATAATTTTGACATTTTAAACCTTCCTCAATCTCAAAATAATGGACGGCGGTATTTCGTACCAGTCAAACCGCGTGATAGTTTCCGGCTTCTCAAATACCGGTTCTTCCATGCCATCAAGCACGAATCCACATTTAAAGCATATATTCAAAATCATACTGAGCGGACGGTGGAATTGAATAAGCTGCTTTTGATTTTTTCCGGGAAATGCGATTATCTCATACGTTTCCGGTTTTATATATTCATATGTCTGTATTCCCACACGCAGATCGCGTTTACCGGCGCAATCTTCGATTTCGGTAATTTTACGCATATGAGGCGTATCAAAACAAGGATGGACGCCGGAAAAGACAAATATCCCTTCCGGTACAAGCATGTCATATACCGCTTGAAATAACGGCTCTATATCCGCTATGTCCATTACCGCCATATTTGATACCGCTTTATCAAAATGTTTATCTGCTTTCAGCTTTATCAATTCACCGTACTTTGTTGCGTCGGCAACATGAAAATCAATATTTTCAAGCAAATCCTTTGCACGCTCTTTTGCGTGTTCTATCATCTTCGGGCTACAATCAAAAGCCGTCACCTTGACATCCAAGTTTGCCATAACACGTGAAAAACTTCCGTTCCCGCAAGCAGCGTCCAATATTTTTTCCCCGGTTTGAGGATTAAGCAGGTTCAGAATGGCGGGGTGGGTAATTTCACGGTGAAGCCGGCTGTCATTTTCACCCATTCGTTCGTCCCAATCATTTGCCAAATCATTCCACAAAGTTTTGCTTCGTTCTGTTGTTTCTTTATAATCAGACATTTTGCCCCTCCTGCTCGCCGCCTCCCATTCTTCAATCAGTTCTTTAATCGACTGCTGCCGTTGGTCCCGTTCGTCGCTTACGGCTTTTTTCACAACTTCATACAATTTCATATTCAGCGGCCATGCTTCCGGCGAACGGTTATAACCAGTAAACAGCATGAAAGCTGCCGCGCCCATTGTATAAACATTTGTGATTTCATCCAATAGTCCGCCAATCCTATACTCCTCCGGCGACATGAGCATTTGGTCGCTCAACGCTCTGCCGAAACCGTTGATATATGTTTGTTTCGCATAAAAATCAATATCGCAGATTTTAATTTCGTCTGTATCGAAATTATACAGGACGCTGTAATCATTGAAATCCATAGCGACATACCCGCATTTTGCAACATGCTCATGAAACCGTAATATTTCTTCAAATACATATATTTTTTTATCTATAGGCAGAGCCTTAAATTTTTCATAAAGCTCAGGAGTTTCGACGCTGAAGCTCTCACCGTCAAACCAATCGAAAACCAGCATATACCCGCCGCCGGCTGTTTTCGCTTCAATAAAACGAATTAATAAAGGGTGGGCCATTTCTTTATATTTTATCGCGGCGGCTTTTAATCTCGCTATATCGTCCGGGATAGGGAAATCGGGAGTATGCTTCATAAATTTTGCGCCTGCGAATTTTATGAAATATTTATTTTTGCCGTTTGATACCCCAAAGCAAATATTACCGGAATTTTGCTCGTCGAACACTTTAAACACCTTGCCGTATTCGCTCAGAAATGAGAAATCAAACGGCTCTTGCAACTTGCATGGTACTTCGTCGATATATTGCACATAAAAGTCTTTTAGATACCATGTCGGCACGGGGTTCTGCATATTATCGAACCAGCGCAGAGCCTCTTCGTTGTCCTTTTTGGCAGCATTCATAGCGCTCTCTCCAAACTTCTGAGCCCAACTGACATGACCAAGCTGATAGGTGGCAATATAAAGCGCCATTATTTTGAAAAATTCTGACGGAGGTTCGCCGCCGAAATATCCGCGTATTTGTCCGGTTGCGAAATGCGGACTTGCCTTCGCCCCCCATACAATGCGATTAAATTCCAGCCATGGATCGCTGAAAGTACAGCGGTCGAAGTCGATGATTTTCAATTCGCCCCGTTCCATAATTATGTTTCCCAAATGATAATCGCCATGCTGGAAACATTGCGGTCGATTTTCAAGCAATCCGCGATTTTGCTCTATATAATTTATAAAATTTTCGCCGCCGTCAACTTTAACTTCGCACTCATGATATTTTTTCATCTTATCGTCAATTATACGGCTAAATCGTTTTGCCCAGTTCTCCTGACCTTCCGGCGCGGGAATCGAATGGATTACGCGCAGTATCTTGCCGGCTTTTATACCTAAAACATACTGCTCCGATTCAGATAAAGTCGGCAGTACTGCGAATAAATCTTCGCCGTCAATCCAGTCTTGCATCACATAAATGCCATCGTCGCAAGTGCCAAGCTCCACAGACTTGCACATTGAAACGCCAAGAGCGGCAACACGCTCAAGTATTGCAAATAAAATTTTCCACGTTTCATATTTTTCAATCGGCATAATACGCAACAGATATTTTGTGCCGCCACAAACCGTAGCGCAATATTTTTTATCTCCAGACAAACCTTTATTTATTGGCTCCACTTTTTCGATGGTATCGTATATAGTTTTATCTGCCATGTTCGGGCTCCCTCATTAATTTAAAAATCAACAATTATTATATCATAATTTTGGATTTTTTTCAAAACAAAAAATGAAAATAAGCAAGAAATGTTAAGAAGAATCAACTTTGTTTTGATATAATATAACTGTAGCCGCTACATAATTCAGAAACGGAGGGAGAGGATATTGAGCAATTTTGCCAAGATAAAAGAAGCTCTCGAATATATCGACAACCATTTGGACGAACCGATCAGCTTCAAAACAATCGCTAAAAAATATAACTTTTCGCCGTATTATTTCCACCGGATGTTTTCCATCATCGTGGGCAAAACCATCGCCGCGCATATACGCGACAAACGGCTTCAAGCCGCCTGCGTTGAACTCGCCGCCACCGATAAGCCTATTACCGACATCGGTTTTGACTGCGGGTATGATTCGGCACAGTCATTTTCGCGGGGGTTCAAACAGATGTACGGTTTATCGCCGAGCGAATACAGGAAACAAGGCTTAACGCCATATGTGGCGAGCGTAAATGAAATGATAATAAAATTCACGAACAGATTAGAAGGAGGGATTTATATGAATCCGAAAATAATAAAAAAAGACGCAATGATTATTGCGGGAACATCAGGCGATGTCAGATATATAAAAACGCCGGAGATATGGCGGAACTTTGAACTGCTCAGCAAAAAAACACCCCTTACGAACAAAATATGCGAAAACGGTATTGTCAGCGTTCAACATGATTCAACACAATTTTTTGAGATA
>WQXD01000277.1 GCA_009785015.1 Oscillospiraceae bacterium
CCCGTCAGAGCCGGCAAAAAGAAAAAAGCGCAGCGCGAGCCGGATATATTCGATTTGCCCGAAGACTCCGAAGAAGAAATCTTCCCGGTTCCCGCTCCCATTTCGCAGAAGGAGCCGGAAATCCCCGAAATTCCCCCTGCCGGCGCCGAAGAGCCGGTAGAGGATTTGGATTTGGAGGAGGAGCCGGAAGCCGGTTTTGCCCCGGTGGCGCTCTACGACGCCCCGCCGCAGATTTTATTCGACAACGACGAGCGGACAAATCTTTGGGAGGATCCAAGCGTCCCGAAAAACGGCTGGGCGTGCGTGGATGTGATAGACTTGGGACGTCCCGTGGGCGAATGCGGGATGTGCGGCAAGGAGGATATACGCTATGTCCACATAATGAGGCACGAAAACCATCAGTCGATAGGGGTGGGGTGCGTCTGCGCGGGCAAGATGGAGGGCAGCGCCCAGGCGGCGAAAGAGCGCGAAAATTCGCTGAAAAACAAAATAAACCGCTTTAAAACATTCTCCGTGACCGAATTCAAGACCAGCGCGAAAGGCAACCTCTACACCAAATACAAGGACACGGTGATAACCTTCATGCAGACAAAAAAAGACGGCGGCGGCTGGAACTACGTCGAGAACGGCGAATTTTCACCCTATTTTAAAACGCTGGACGACGCGAAGCGCGCCGCTTTTGAAAAAATTGATTCCGGGAGGGATAAAACTTGAACGCAAACGATAAAATCAACGAAATCCTGGCGGAGCTGGGCTGGGCGCATGCGGACTGCGAAATCGGCGAGACCCCATACGGCGCGACAAATCTGAGTTATTTCTGCGCTTACAGAAACGAAAAGTATATAATCAGGATAGGGGCGGCAAATTCGGATTTGCTGGTGATAAACCGCAATGCGGAATTGGCGGCGATGGAAGCCGCGCGCGGCGCGGACTACTCCATACCGCTTATTCATTTCAACCCCGAAAACGGCAATATGGTGACCAAATATGTGGACGCGGATCCGATGACATGGGAAGAATTCAGCGGGGAGGAAAATATAATCAGAATGGCGGCGATACTAAAAGACCTGCACAGCCGGAAAACGGCTCACTTTTTCAATCCCTACGAAGACGTCGAAAAAAAATTGGGCTATATAAAGCGGCACAATATACCAATGCACGAAAAATTTGACGAGGCATACGCGATATACGGCGTAAAAAGGGACAGGAACCCCGCTTTTGAGGACCGGTATCTGGGGCTGTGCCACAACGACATAACCACGGGCAACTGCCTGATTACAAAAGACAAGCAGAGAATATATCTGATAGATTACGAATTTTCGGGAATGGGAAATATCTACAATGACATATTGTGCACCGTACACGGTTTCCCGCCTGAAAAACAGCAATTGTTCCTCACGGAGTATTTCGGCGGATACGAGCCGTACATGACGCAAAAGATCAAGGATTTTCATGTCATCGTATTGATGTGGAATGTGACGTGGGCATATCTGAAGACATTGGATATGCATAAGAGTCCGGACGTCGATTATATGCTGCACGGAAACCAGTGGGTTGAGGCGATTTTGGGAATGTGAGCTATTTTTATGGAATGGGGCAGGCCGCAATTGACAGCCGATGAGGCGCTCAAAAAATACTTCGGCTACGACGCTTTCCGCGCCGGGCAGAAAACGCTGATCGACTATATACTATCAGGCAGGGACGTTTTGGGCATTTTGCCCACGGGCGGGGGAAAATCTTTGTGTTTTCAGATTCCCGCCCTGGTGGCGAGCGGCATGACCTTGGTCGTCTCCCCGCTGATATCGCTGATGAAAGATCAGGTAAACGCGCTCACCCGGGCGAACATCGCCGCGGCGTTTATAAACTCCTCCCTCAACGAACGGCAGGTCGCCAAAGCGCTGGAGAACGCCGAAAACAGGATGTACAAGCTCATCTATGTCGCGCCGGAACGCCTCGCCAGCCCCAGTTTCCTGGCATTTGCGAGCTCTGCCCAGATTTTCATGGTGACGGTGGACGAAGCTCACTGCGTTTCGCAGTGGGGACGGGATTTCCGCCCGAGTTATTTGAAAATACCGGAATTTGTGTCCCGGCTGAGAGGGCGCCCGGTCACTTCCGCCTTTACGGCGACGGCGACTCCGAAAGTGCGCGAGGATATAATAAAGCTTTTAAAGCTCAAAAATCCCGGAGTTTTGGTGTCGGGGTTCGACCGGGAGAACCTGTATTTCGCAGTCAGGCGCCCGGAGGACAAATTCGCGGAGCTCACCGGATACCTGAAAGACAAAAAAGACAAAAGCGGGATAATCTATTGTTCCACGCGCTCGGCGGTCGAGGAGGTGTGCGGCAGGCTCAACAAAAGCGGGTACAAGGCCTCGCGCTATCACGCCGGCCTTTCCGGCGAGGAGCGGCAAGCCAATCAGGACGATTTTTTGCACGACCGGGTGAAAATCATGGCCGCGACAAACGCGTTCGGCATGGGCATCGACAAGCCCAATGTGTCCTTTGTGCTGCATTACAACATGCCGAAAGATATAGAGGGATATTATCAGGAAGCGGGCCGCGCGGGCCGCGACGGAAAGCCTGCGGACTGCATTCTTTTTTACGGCGAACGGGACGTTTTGACCGGGACATGGATGATCGAAAACGGCAGTGATACCGAATATCCCGACCGCAAAACCGAAAAACGGATAAAAAACCGCTCCCGCAAACGGCTTCGGGACATGAAATTTTATTGTTCCACAAAAAAATGCCTGCGCGGGCACATATTGAAATATTTCGGGGAACGCCCGAAAAAACGCTGCGGCAATTGCGAAAACTGCGCCAAACGGAAAAGATATTTTTTATTTTTTCGATAACCCCTTGACAAAAACAAAAATAAAAGGTAAAATAGTGATTGTAAAGATTACGCGGAGGGGTATCGAAGCGGTCATAACGGGGCTGACTCGAAATCAGTTTGGGCGCAAGTCCACGCGGGTTCGAATCCCGCCCCCTCCGCCATCAAAAACAAATGCGAACCCGCCCCGAATCTTTTTTGTCGGGGGAGGCGTTCGCTTTTGTTTTTTTGCCGCTTTACAATGGTTATACCTAATACAGGAGGATATACCATATGATACAGCAAAGCTTTTTTGCAGGTAAATACGACAATGCTCAATACACATTGAAATGTAATGATACTCTCAGTTTTCTCAGGACAATGGATGCAAATTCCGTACAACTGATTATCACATCTCCGCCCTACAACATAGGGAAATCTTACGAAAGTCGCGTCTCCATTCAAGAATACTTAAGTACTCAAGAAACAGTTATCGAGGAATTAGTGCGCGTATTAGCTGCCAACGGCAGTATTTGTTGGCAGGTTGGTAATTACGTCAACAACGGAGAGGTTTACCCGCTTGATATTTATTACTATGATATTTTCAAAAACAATAACCTAAAACTTCGTAACCGCATTGTCTGGCATTTTGGGCATGGGCTTCATGCAAGTAAACGTTTTTCCGGTCGATATGAGACGTTATTGTGGTTCACAAAAACCGATGACTATGTTTTTAATTTGGATGATGTTCGGATACCATCAAAATATCCAAATAAGCGGCATTTCAAAGGGGAAAAGCGAGGGGAACTCTCCGGTAATCCGAACGGAAAGAATCCATCCGATCTTTGGGAGCTTTTGCAAGAAGAATGGGATGAAGGAATATGGGAAATACCGAATGTGAAATCGAATCATCCTGAAAAGACTTCCCACCCTTGCCAGTTCCCTGTTGAGTTGGTTGAGCGCTGCGTTTTAGCGTTCACTAACGAAAACGATGTTGTGTTAGATCCGTATGCAGGCGTCGCTTCCAGTTTAATAGCGGCGCTCATGCACAATAGAGTAGCAATTGGTGTTGACCGATGCCAGGAGTATATTGACATTGGCAATAACCGCATACAATTGTTACTGTCTGATGAACTAAAGACTCGTCCTTTAGGTAAGCCGGTTTACGAACCGACGGGAAAAGAAAAAATTTCTCAAATTCCTGTAGAATGGATGCAACAGGAGAGTATTTATAAATGAAAATTCTTGAAATTTATTCCCATTTGAATGGATTGGAATACTTAAAAGTTCTTTTGTGAAAAATAGAGTTGCTGTTGAAGTTCAATTTGGCAAATACTCATTCGTAGCATATGATTTATTCGTAAAGCATATGGCCTTTTATGTTGGGGACAAAATTGATGTAGGCATTGAAATTCTTCCGATGAAGGAATTAACAATTCAGATGTCTTCCGGCGTTGCTTATTATGAAGGCGAAGTCTACAATGTCGTTCGTCAGGGCAGGAGTACACCCGCTGTTCCTTTGGTCATTGTCGGCATAACGCCTCAGAACTGAGGGCAACCATGTAACGCTTGCGCTTCCTGGTGAGTTTTTATGGTTGACAACTTCTCCGAAAAGCGCAGCGCCTTTTTTGAAATATTTAAAATCTGTTTATTTTATACTTTCAGCCATTTGTATAATTTCTTCGCGGGATAAATACTCCGCATTGATATTATAAGAAACCGTCCCATATTCTAATTTTGCCTCGTTCGCAGCTAAAACGTTTGCCCCGTACCTGACCGGAATAGAGTCAAGCATATGTAAGTCTTCCTCTGTGACTCCTGCCGGAAGCCTCGCATCGTTATAAATATAAACCTTGTCGTCAAAGATTTTTATCTGTATAGGATTTCCCGTTTCATAGGAGCGATGCACCACGGCATTCAAAACAGCTTCCCTCAGCGCTTCGCGCGGCATCGGGTAACGGTCTACGCGCTGGATCCCTTCATAGTGGATTAATCCTTTGAAATATTTAGTATAAATGGTGTCCATGACTTTGTCGGGTATCATAAGGATTGACCCGTTAATTTCGTCCTGATAAACTAATTCCGC
>WQXD01000278.1 GCA_009785015.1 Oscillospiraceae bacterium
CAAAATAGGTATGGAAAATCCAGCGCAAAACTGATAAAATATTAATAACCACAAAAATACGAATCAGAAAGCGGAGGATTTTCCAATGGCAGAACAGATAATAGAGGTATTTTGCGAGATAGACGATTTTTGCAGAGAGTACTGAACCTATGTCAATATGATAGACGGCTCTTCCGCAAATCCCCGTATTTGTGAATTTTGTTCATATTTTTTCGTGGTAAACCCAGCGTTTTTGAAGTGTCAATTTTGTCCGTTACGGTTTTTTGCGGAAGAGCCAATCTCAAATATAGTCTTTTACTTCACAATCCCAAACCGCTTCAAGCACATCGACGACGTTTTGATTAATGTCCATAATGATGACAAGCATCGCACTTATCATCATTATTGACCTATGGATTGAATTTTTTAACTTTCCGTTTGTATGGCTACGATACTCCCGCCGCAGTATTTTTCGCGGAGCTTGGGCTTTTCGATTTTTCCCGTGGCGTTTCGCGGAACTGCGGCAAATATATATTTGTGCGGGCGCTTGTATTTCGGCAGCTGGGTGCAGAACTGCGCTATCTCGTCTTCCGTACATTCCATCCCGGGTTTTATCTCAATGATCGCGGCGGCGATTTCCCCGAGTCTCTCATGCGTAAGCCCGATAACCGCCACGTCCTTTATTTTATCGAAACCGCGCAAAAAATCCTCTATCTGCACGGGGTATATATTTTCGCCCCCGGTGATGATGACGTCTTTTTTGCGGTCTACGAGATAGATAAAACCGTCCTCGTCCTCGCGCGCCATGTCGCCGGTGTAGAGCCAGCCGTCTTTCAGCGTTTCGGATGTGGCTTTCGGGTCGTTGTAATAGCATTTCATCACGCAATCCCCCGCCACTATCAGTTCTCCGACGTCGCCGGGCTTGACCGCTTCGCCGTTTTCGCCGACTATTTTTACCCGGAATCCGTATCCCGCTTTTCCGATGGCCCCCACTTTGTGTATGTTTTCCACGCCCAAATGCACCGCGCCCGGGCCGGTCGACTCGGATAAGCCGTAATTTGTGTCGTACTCATGGGCGGGAAAATATTTTTTCCAGCGGTGGACAAGGCTCGGCGGAACCGGCTGCGCCCCTATATGCATAAGCCGCCAGCCGGAAAGGTCGTAGTCCTCCAAATTTATCTCCCCCCGCTCGATCGCGTCGAGGATATCCTGCGCCCACGGGACCAGCAGCCATACGATGGTGGCGCGTTCCTTGGCCGCCGTTTCGATGATCCATTTGGGCTTTATGCCCCTCAGCAAAACCCCTTTGCTCCCCGCGAGCAAACTGCCGAACCAGTGCATTTTCGCCCCCGTATGGTACAGAGGGGGTATGCACAAAAATATATCGTCGCGGTTCTGACCGTGGTGGTTCTGCTCTATTTTGCACGAAGTCACAAGGCTTAAATGCGGGTGCAGGATCGCTTTGGGAAAACCCGTCGTTCCCGAGGAGAAGTAGATCGCCGCGTTATCCTCGTCGCATAGTTTTATGTCCGGCGCGATTTTGGAGCAGTTTTGCGTGAGCTTTTCGTAACTTTCCGAAAAATCCGGACAAGCGTCCCCGTCGCCGCTCACGAAAAACAGAGACCGTACATCCGGTATGTCGTTTTTTATCGCCTCTATCCGGCCGATAAATTCCGGGCCGAATATCAAAAGCGAGACGTCCGCGAGAGCCACGCAGTATTTTATTTCCTCCGAAGTATATCTGAAATTTAAAGGCACAGCCAGCGCTCCCGTTTTTAAAATTCCGAAATATACCGGAAGCCATTCGATGCAGTTCATGAGCAGAATCCCCACTTTATCGTCGCGCTTTACCCCGCGTTCGATCAGCAGGTTGGCCAATTGATTTGCCTTTTCGTCAAATTCGCGCCATGTGAGTTCCTTCCGGTACCTGTTTTTGTGGGCCGTTTCAACCAAGGCGTATTCCTTCCACTGCGCCGAAGCGTCCGGTTTGGGCTCAAATTCGGGATTGATTTCGATCAGGCACGTTTCATCGCCGTAGAGCGCCGCATTTTTGACAAGAATTTCTGTAATAGGCATTTATATATATCCTTCCGTTGATTTTTACATTATTTCGTTTGATTTTCCTCGTAACAGGAAAAACACGATGTTACCTGTTCCTTTGCGGGAGCTTTGGTAAACAGGCTGACCACCGGTACTATGACAAGCCCGGCGAGCATCGCAAGCGCTCCGGCGTTGATGGGCGACTGCAGTATTGCGGGAAACGAGCTCCTGAAAATGATGTTTGAAATCATAAGCCCCGTGCTGAAGATAAAACAGCACCAGACCGAAATTTTGCTCGCCTTTTTCCAGTATAACCCGTAAAGGAACGGGGCAAGGAACGAACCGGCGAGCGCGCCCCATGAAACGCCCATGAGATCGGCTATGAAACTGAGGTTGCCTTTGAAGACCCCGTTGACCTGCATGATTGCAATCGCCGAAGAAATCACGATAAACACCACGATTAAAAGCCTGATGATGATCAGCTGTTTTTTGTCGCTCATGCTCTTTACTATGTGGCCTTTCAGAAAGTCGAGCGTCAGAGTCGAGGCGGACGCCATGACCAACGATGAAAGCGTCGAAATGGAAGACGCGAAGACAAGCACGATGACGATGCCGATCATAACTTCGCCCATTCCCGAAAGAATAGTGGGAACAATCGAGTCAAATCCCCCCGAGGGAACCATCAGGCTGCCCGCCGCGTTTATCTGCACGTCGAGTCCATCAGCCCAAAGACGCCCGAAACTTCCGAGAAAATAGCAGCCGCCCGCCACAACCAAGGCGAAAAGCGTCGAAACTATCGCGCCCTTGCCGATCATTTTTTCCGATTTTATGGAATAGAAACGGGCCACCATCTGAGGCAGCCCCCATGTGCCCAGCGAAGTGAGTATCAAAACGCCGATAAGCGAAACGGGATCGGGCCCCAGTATGCTCGTAAAGCCTCCCGCGGCGATGCCCGCCGCTTCGTCGCCCACTTTTGAGAGCCCTTCAAGCGCAGAAAACAATCCGCCCTGTGAATTTATCGCCACGATTATGACCGCGATGACCCCGATGAGCTGAATTGTGCCCTGTATGAAGTCGTTGACCGCAGTGGCGATGTACCCTCCCGCTACGACATACACCGCGGTCAAAACGCCCATGGCTATGATGCAGTATTCGAAAGGCACATCAAACGCCATTGCGAAAAGCCTCGAGAGCCCGTTGTAAAGTGAAGCGGTATAGGGGATCAAAAAGATAAAGACGATGACGGAGGCGCCGATTTTCAAAGCCTGTGAAACATACCGGGTGCCGAAGAAAGCCGGCATTGTCGCGCTTTTTAAATGATTTGTCATGACCCTCGTGCGCCGCCCGAGGATAAGCCACGCCATCATGGAACCGATTAACGCATTTCCGAGACCTATCCATATGGCCGCCGAGCCGAACCGCCAGCCGAACTGGCCCGAATAACCCACAAAGACGACGGCGGAAAAATATGTGGCTCCGTAGGAAAAAGCGGAGAGCCAGGGGCCGACGCTGCGTCCGCCCAAAACAAAGTCGTTGACGCTTGCCGCCCTTTTTTTGAAATAAAGGCCGACAAAAATAGTAACCGCGAAAAATACCAAAAGCAAAGAAATCTTGATGAATACGCCCATTTGAGAAAACACCTTTCCTTAAAATAAATTTTTCCTGCTCAAAACAAAATTAAAGCCCCTGGAGCAAGTTACAGGACCTTGCTCAGGGACGAGAAAAACCATTATTCCCGCGGTACCACCCTGATTGCGGCCGCACGGCCGCCCGCTCACCGGGATCAAACAACCCCACATCCAAAAATAACGGCGGATATCCGGACGCCCCTACTGATCGTTTTCCGATCGCTTTCAAAGCGTCAGCTCGGGAGTGTATCTGTATATCCGCCGGCACCTGCTTACACCAACCGCAGTATCTCTGATCTCCGGAACTTGCCGGATAAATGCCTGAAGCCCAAGATATCTTTATTCTCCGTCACAGCTTTTTTACGGATACGATTATATCACATATTTTTTTGTTTGTCAAGCGTTTTTTCGCGCTTTTCAAAAAAATATTTTTTTCGGGCGGCGGTTGATTTTTCTTCGGAGGTATGGTATACTACTGACACCACGTACACTTAAGGAAGGGCGCTTATGGGCTTTTTTGTTTTTTTACTCCGGCGTTTGAAATCGCACCCGCTTTTTGAAACGCTCGTAAATCTGCGCGGCAACCCGAGGCTGTGCGTGTACACTGAGCCTCTCTGGGGCATACCGTATTACCTTCTTGCGCCTTTTATCGCGCTTTACATGAGCAAACTCGGCGTGAGCGACGTGCAGATAGGCGTGATCGCCACGGTCACGATGGTGTTTCAAATGATTTTTTCGTTTGTTTCGGGCCCGATAACGGACAAATTCGGAAGACGCAAAGCCACGTTTTTCAGCGATACGCTTTCGTGGAGCATCCCGACGCTCATATGGGCGTTCGCGCAAAATTTCTGGTGGTTTTTGGCGGCGGCTCTTCTGTTCAGCGTGAATATGATAGCTTCCAATTCGTGGCAGTGTCTGCTCGTGGAGGAGGCTGAACAAAACAAGCTCGTGTACATATTCACATGGCTGACGATCTGCGGGCTTGTGTCCGGGTTCGCAGCGCCGCTTTCGGGCGCGCTTGTCAGACAATACACGGTAGTGCCCGTGATGCGGATATTGTATCTGGTCGCTTTCGCGATGATGACGGTCAAGTTTTTTGTTTTGTATATCCATTCATCCGAAACCCCGCAGGGTAGAATAAGGCTCGAGGAAACCCGCGGAGTTTCGCTTCTTGCGCTCTGCGCCGGGTGCAAAAGCGTAATGGCCTCCATGCTGAAAAACAAAAAAACCATGCG
>WQXD01000279.1 GCA_009785015.1 Oscillospiraceae bacterium
CATGCAGGACGAACTCTATGAAAAAGCGCTTCCCGTTTTTGAAAGGCTGGAATACAAAGAATCGGACGCTTGGGCCGCTTTGTGCGGCAAACATATAAAATACGAAAACGCGGCGGCCCTGTTTGAGCGCGGGGATACGGATGCGGCATATTCGGAATTTTCAGGCCTCGGAGATTTTATCGACAGCATACCGCATGTGATCTATATCGAGGCCCAAAGGGCCGCAAACGACAACAATTTCGGCGAGGCGGCGGACAAATATCTGCAAGTTTCCGATTATTTCGGATGCGGGGACCTGTATGAAAAATATATCTATCTGTACTACGACGCGCAGTTTCAGCTCGGGAACCGGGATCTGTCCAAACTGCCGCTTCTGCCGCTCACGGACGGCGAGCAGCCGCTGTGGCGCGCCGAACGGATAAAAGCGATAAACAAAGCCATAAACGGCGACAAAGAGCTGGCTGACTATTACGCCGCCGCCGACGGCGGGACAAGCCCCGTCGAGATCACGGGGCTTGGCATATATATCAACGACCGCCTGAATCTGTATTACGTAAAAGATTTAATCGACAAACTCACCGGTGATCTTCCCGCTTTCTTTTTTGCGGATTCCCCGGAAAAGGTCAGATACACGGTCAATTTCCCGGGGTCTTCGAAGTATTTCGGCACTTACGACGACGGCACGCTCGGCTATGAGACCACAATCTCTGTCGCGGTAAAGGACACCGTGAGCGGCGAGGTCATATTCTCCAAAAGTTACACCGCCTATCCGGAGAGCGAAGTGTACTTTCCCGAATCCAAAAAACAGGACGTCTACGCGGTATATGACTTTTTCGAAAGCGGCGGCGCCGGCCAATCGGCCTACGACGGGGACATTTTGCCCGTGCTGCGCGCGCTTTGGCAGTAGGTGGATAGATAAATTCAATCAATATACTTTCCGAATTTTTTCACGGCCGCGTACATCGCGGCGATATTTTCAAGCGGGGTTTTGGGCGACAGATTATTTGCTTCCCGCATGATAAATTTTTTTGACAGCGGCTTTGTCTCGCTGCAGATGTTTTCGACCGCTTTTGCCACGTCCCCGGGGCCGCCGTTCAAAAGAAGGCCCACATGCACGCCGCCCAAAATTTGCGTTTCGGGGGACAAAGCGCCGAACGTCTCCGTGAAATTCACGGGAAACCCCGTATCGAAAACATAGACGCCGAGCTCACGCTGTATTTTTTTAAAATGCCTTGTGGCGTCGCCGCACAGATGTATGGAATTTTTTCCGGTTTTGTCGGTCAGTCCGGCGATCAGTTTTTTATGAAAAGGCAGAATGAATTTTTCGTAATCGTCGCATGACAAAAGCTGGATGCTGTCGTCCGCGAATCCGAGCGCCGGCGTTATTTCGGGCTGCCCAAAATATTTGCGCAGGCCTTTCACGCGAAAAATCGCCGCTTCCGTTATATATTCCAAAAGCTCAAGCGCATATGCGGTATCTTCGTACAAATCGAGGCAAAATTCCGTCGCGCCGCGCAGCATGCAGGCGACGGTCATGGGGCCGTCGGTGCCCATCCCGGGAAATCCGCCCGGGTTTATGGGCTTTTTTTCGTATGTAAACCCCGCCTCTTTTTT
Source organism: Oscillospiraceae bacterium (assembly GCA_009785015.1). Next base: position 1,615 of record WQXD01000279.1, read on the forward strand.
TTCGCTGAAATAGCTGTAAAAATCGAGGGCTTTTCCCAAAAGCCCGCCGAAAAGGCCGGGAATGCCCCTTTTGAACAAAATGTCCTTTTTTTCGTCGTCCTGCAAAAACGGGATTGTAAACGGCACGGCGTTGCCGCTGTATTTAACTTGGGCGCCGAACCAGCCGCACTCGGCGTCATTTTGAAAATCGGGATAGATATTCCAGGCCTTTTGATTTTCAATTCCCATCACATGGTCGTAAACGATTTCGCACGCGTCCAATTTGCGGAATTTGAGCTGTGTTTCGAGCATTGTTTCGGGGTCGTTGTAATATTTTTCAAATGTGACGCCGCCGCTGTATTTTTCATCCAGGATGACTATTCGCGGGTTCATCCCCAAAATCATGGGAATCCTGACCGGATTATTTGAGTTGCAGCTTTCCCAGACTTTGTTTACCTCTTCGTTGTGTTTTTCGAAATCTATGATATTCCCCTCCTTTTTTTTGCGCGGGCTTATTCGAACTGGCTGCGGTACATCTGCGCGTACAGCCCGTTTTTGGCTATGAGCTCCCCGTGCGGCCCGCTTTCTTGTATTGTTCCGTCTTTTACCACCATTATGATATCCGCGTCGCGTATCGTGGAGAGCCGGTGCGCTATGACAAACGACGTGCATCCGGCAGTGAGCCGCAAAAGGGCCTCCTGTATATGCTGCTCGGTTCTCGTATCGACTGAGGAAGTGGCCTCGTCGAGGATCAGTATCGGCGCGCGGCAGAGCGCCGCCCTCGATATGGCCAAAAGCTGCCTCTGGCCCTGCGACAGCAAGTCCCCCTCGCCCTTTACCAGCGTGTTGTACCCGTTTTTAAGCCGCCGGATAAATACGTCGGCGTTGGCTGCCTTTGCCGCTTCGGCGACTTCCTCATCCGAGGCCTCGGGGCGCGCGTAACGTATGTTGTCGGCTATGGTGCCGGTAAACAGGCATGTATCCTGCAAAACGACGGAAAACGCGCGCCGGAGGCTGTCCCTCTTGTAGCTCTTTATATCCGCCCCGTCGATATACACCACGCCCCCGCTCGCGTCGTAAAACCTGGTCAGCAGATTCACGATAGTGGTCTTGCCCGCGCCCGTAGCCCCGACCAGCGCCACCTTTTGGCCCGCCTTCACCTCAAAGCTCACGTTTTTCAATACATCGACTCCCAAAACATAGGAAAACGTCACGTTTTCAAAGCGCACGTCGCCTTTCGGCACGCCGATATCGACTGTACCGGGCGCGTCCTCCGGCTCCTCGGCTTCCTCCATTATCTCAAACACGCGCTCCGCCCCGGCCAGGGCGGACTGCAAAGTGTTGAACATGCCCGCGATGTTGTTTAAGGGAAATGCGAACTGCCTCGAATACACCGCGAAGCTGCCGATCACGCCCACGGATATGATATTGTTCACCGCCAGCGCGCCGCCCGCCCAGGCGACGCATACATACCCGAGATTGGTGATCACGTTCATAAACGGCATCAAAATCCCCGACCATATATTCGCGCTTATGGAATAACCCATCAGCTCTTTATTCGTCTCGTCGAATTTGCCGATTATCCGCTCTTCCATGCCAAACGCCTTGATGATCTTCTGGCCTGAGACTGCTTCCTCGATTTTCCCGTTTAATATGCCGAGCTCCTTTTGCTGTCCCTTGAACATTTTTTTTGACTTGCCCGCGATCGATTTCGTGAGAACAAACACCAAAGGCACGCTCACAAGCGCCGCGAGCGTCATATACGCGCTGAGCCTGAGCATCATCACAAGGGAACCGGCGAGCATGACCGCCGCGCTCACAAGCTGCGTGGTCGACTGGGCGATCGTGACGCTTATATTGTCCACATCGTTTGTAAGGCGGCTCATAAGTTCCCCGTGGGTGTGCGTGTCATGGTAGGTGAGCGGAAGTTTTTGAAATTTGTCAAAAAGATTTTCGCGCAGGCCGCGCACGATTCTCTGGGAGACGGCATTCATGAGCACGCCCTGGACGGTGACCAATGCCCAGCTGCCGATATACACCGAAGCGAGCACGGCGGCGAACATATATGCTGACCCGAAATCCACTCCGTTGTCGAGCGCGTCTATGGCCCCTCCGATAAACAGGGGCCCCGAAACGGCTATGGCGGTATCGGCGAGAAGCAGGGCGATCACGATAAAAAGCGATTTGCCCTCTTTGAAATAGAACTTGAGAAGCCTGCCAAACGTCCCTTTCGCGTCCTTGGCTTTCTGGCCCGGGGAGAACCTGTCGGCAGGGCCGCCTCCCGGGCGCCCGACGGAGGGCGGTATCACGGCTGCGGGTCTGTTTGTCTGATTCACGCGCTATCCCTCCCTTCCGATCTGCGACATATAGATATCGCGGTAAACGGGGCAGCCCTCCATGAGATCGGAGTGCGTCCCGAAGCCAGCCTGGCCGCCGCTGTCGAGCACGAGTATTTTGTCGCACGCCATGGCGGTGGACGCCCTCTGGGTGATCAATATGCAGGTCATATCTTCTGAAAACTGCCGTATGGCCCGTTTTACCTTTGCCTCCGTCATCACGTCGAGCGCGCTCGTGCAGTCGTCCAAAACCAAAATTTCGGGCCCGCGGCAGAGCGCGCGCGCAATCGACACGCGCTGCTTCTGCCCTCCGGACAAATTCGTGCCGCTCTGGCCGATTAATGTGTCATAGCCGTCCGGCATGGCCGATATGAAGTCGTGCGCCTCGGCCGCCTTCGCGCAGCTCTCAATCCAAACCGGCTCCGCGTCTTTTTTGCCCCACAATATATTTTCTTTGATAGTGCCGCCAAAAAGCGAGGCGCTCTGCGGCACTATCGCGATCCGGTTGCACAGGACGGATTCGGGGATTGTATCGAGCGGCGTTTCTGATATGTATATTTGGCCCGTCGAAACGCTGTAAAAACGCATGAGCAGCGCGGCCAGGGTGCTCTTCCCCGACCCTGTCGGACCGATGACGCCCAAGGTTTCGCCCCTTTCCACCGAGAAATCCAGCCCCGAAAGCGCCGCCGTGCCGGTAGAGCCTTTGTATGCAAAGCCCACATTTGAAAAAACGATGTGGCCGGAAGGCAAATCCCGCGCGCCCTCGCGAATAGCGGGGGAACTCGTTTCAGCGGCTCCGCCGCCCTCAAAAACCTCGCGGATGCGCTCATGCGACGATTTTACCCTGACGAACATGTTTAAAACATTCGAGATCATATTCAGGCTGTTTTGTATCTGCGTCATATATGTGACAAACGCAATA
>WQXD01000280.1 GCA_009785015.1 Oscillospiraceae bacterium
ACGGCTTCGACGCACTGGAGCGTCATTATATTTATGTCGCTCGCCGCAAAGAACAGCCTGTCGCCCTTGCCCAGCGTCGCCTCTTTGTTTATCATTTGGTTCCACCATTTTTCCTCGAGGTTCATTGTCGGGATTTCGCGTAGGTTGTAAAATATATTCTCCGAAATCATGTTTATTATGCCGGTGCCCCTGTACATAGGGCAGAACGCCGCGTCATACGCCGCGTCCCCGGCCGCCGTCACTTTTCTGACCTGATTGTTGAAATTTTCTATTTCTATTTGCGTTTCCTTAAAGTTTATGTTGAATTTATCTTCTATAAGCCTGTTTCTCGTATATATTGCGTCGTCAAGTATTTCGCCCGTAATTTCGTCGTGCACTATGTCCGTGTAGAAGAACCATGTCGTAGTCGGTGCCGCGATTTTAAAAGCCGCGCCGTTCCCGTTCATGTCTTCGGGATAGACATATTCCTGAACGGCGGGGGAATCCGGGCTTGAATCTCCGTTTCCAATCTCCGCGTCCGTTTGTCCGCCGGGATTGTCCGCGGGGTTATTATTGTTATTGCCGCCGTCGCCGTCCGAACCGCCGCCGCACGAATAAACCGGGGCAAGCGCGAAACACGCAAGCAAAACCGCAATAATCAAAAACGCCAGTCTTTTTTTGCTGATTTTCATAACATTACACCTTTCGTTTGTTTATAGTTTTAGTATATATTTTATTTATGAATAAATTTATATATTTGCGCAAAAAATTTTTTGTTTAAATTCAGTTTACATATATAAGGAATAATAGAATCATGAAATAATCGCATGGAAACGGGTTAAAATTTATGTTTAATATAATGGTCGTCGAAGACGACCCGAACACAAGAAAATTAATGCAGGCGATTTTGTCGCAGAACGGCTACGAAGTAATACCGGCCGAAAACGGCAAGCACGCACTTGAGCTTCTGGATAAAAAGCACGTCGATTTGCTCGTGCTCGATATTATGATGCCCAAAATGGACGGCTACCAGCTTACGGAAATCCTGAGGGAAACAAACTGCAATATGCCGATATTGATGCTGACCGCGAAAGAAACCCCGCAGGACAAGAAAAAAGGCTTTATAATCGGCACGGACGATTATATGGTCAAGCCTTTCGACGAGGAGGAACTGATTTTAAGAATCGCCGCGCTTCTGCGGCGCTCAAGAATCGTAAACGAGCATAAGCTCGTAATCGGCGAAACCACCCTCGATTATGATTCCCTCACAGTGTCAAGGGGCGGAACCCCCCAGGAACTGCCCAATAAAGAATTCATGCTGCTGTATAAACTTTTGTCTTACCAGAACAAAATCTTTACACGCCGCCAGCTTATGGACGAAATCTGGGACATGGAAAGCGACACCGACGAAAGAACTGTGGACGTCCACATAAACCGCCTGCGCGACCGTTTCAAAGATAATCATGATTTCGAGATTCAGACAATCCGCGGTTTGGGATATAAAGGCGTGGGGGCGGTAAAGCCATGAAAAACCAAAAAAACCAAAACGAAGTAAAAAAATCAAAGCAGCAAATAGATTACGACGAGTTCCAGGAGTTTCACGAATACGCCTCGCTTAATATTATCGCCGTGATTTTTGTATTTGCAATTATGCTCTCGGCAAATATCCTCGCGTGGTTCTGCCTGTTTTTTATGGATAAGCTCGACATGCTCGTGAGGATTAAGCATTCCGTGGCGTTCTTGCAGTCCGTTATGTTTATGGCGAGCGTCGTCCTTGGCACGGTAATCGCTTATTTCGCGAGCAAAAAATTCCTGAGGCCGATTAACAACATGATAAAAGCGACAAAAATAATAGCGAAAGGGAATTTTAACGTAAGGTTGCCAGGTACGTCAAACGTCGGGGTTATCCGCGAGCTTATCGAAAGTTTTAATAAAATGGCGGAGGAACTCGGCGGAATCGAGATTTTCAGGAACGATTTCATCAACAATTTTTCCCACGAGTTCAAAACGCCGATTGTTTCAATCAAAGGCTTCGCCAGGCAGTTAAAGCAAAACAGCTTGTTCAATAACCTGACCGACGAACAGCGGCGCGAATATATTGATATTATAATAAAAGAATGCGAAAGACTGTCTGACATGTCGACGAAAGTGCTTTTGCTGACAAAACTCGAAAACCAGCAGATTATAACCGGCAAAAAAGATTATTCCCTTGACGAGCAAATCAGGAACTGCATATTGCTGCTCGAAAAGCAATGGAACAAAAAAAATATTAACTTTAACGTGGAGCTTGCCCCGGTCGTATTCAGGGGCAACGAGGAAATGCTCTCGCACGTCTGGCTGAATTTACTGGACAACGCAATCAAATACAGCAGCGAGGGCGGCGAAATTTCAGTAGGCAGCCGCGAGGCGCGGAAAATGAACCCCGCCGGAAGCATAGAAAACGTTACGGAGGTTAAAATAACCGATAACGGAATAGGAATGGACGAAAAAACGCTCAAGCATATCTTCGAGAAATTTTATCAGGGCGACGCGGCGCGCAGCGACAGCGGCAACGGTCTGGGGCTGCCGCTGGTGAAAAGAATTGTGAGCCTGTGCGGCGGGCGCATATCGGTCCAGAGCGAGCCGGAAAAAGGCACGTCGTTTTATATTTATCTCCCGGTGAAATAAACTATGGCGTTCGCATAAAAAATAATCGCAGCAGAATTTATATAAATATCGGCATTTTTGCCTGTAGGGAACGTTGTCCTCAACGTTCCGCAGTTCTAAACCCAACGTAAAATTATATTTTGCGGCGTGATGAGGACATCACGCCCTACAAAAAATCTCCAACCAAAATATTCATCACAAAATCAAGAGGGGTATCATGCAGTACATCATGCCAGCCCAACAAAACAATATAAATAAAACAAATGGCGCAACGCATAAAAACCTGTTTATCGTGAATCCCAACGCGGGCACTAAACAGGCTAAGGTTTATCTGCCGCAGATTCTGGATTTGTTCACGGAAAACGGCGGCGAAAATTCCGTGCATCTTACGTGCGTGCGCGGCGACGGCGTAAAAATCGCCTTGGAACACGGGAAATCCGCCGACAGGATTATCTGTATCGGCGGCGACGGCACTTTGAGCGAAGTCATAACCGGCATGAAACTTTCCGGCTGCGAAATCCCCGTCGGATATATCCCCGCCGGAACGGCAAACGACTTGGCAAACAGCCTGCATTTGTCAAAAAATATAATGCAGGCCGCGAAAGATATTATCGAAAGCGACACAATAAGAACTCTGGATATCGGCAAATTCGGCGAACGCTATTTTTCATATATAGCGTCGTTCGGCGCTTTCACAAAAACTTCTTACAGCACGCCCCAAAGCTCAAAAAATATGTTCGGGCATTTCGCGTATATAATCGAAGCGGTAAAAGAACTGCCGTCAATCCGCCCTGAATATGTCAGAATCGAAACGGACGGTTATAAAACAGAGGGCGATTATATATTCGGAGCGTTCAGCAATTCAAAATCTTTCGGGGGAATTTTGTCGTTAAATCCCGAAATAGTGGACATGGGCGACGGTTTATTTGAAGTTCTTCTTATAAAGCCGTTGAACACCGTGCAGGCAGTCTGGGATTGCGTATATTCTCTGCTCAACCATAATTATAATTCAGAATATATAACATTTTTTACTACTGGTAAGGGGACGGTTTACGCAGACCCGGAAATGAAATGGACGTTGGACGGCGAATGCGCGGACGGTCATGAAAAGATTGAGATAGAGAATCTATGCAGAGCTGCGAAAATTATAGCGAGATGATAAAATTTATAAAATATTTTACTTGAACAAATATGAATAAGTATGATATAATTAGTTTCAAACAAAAAGGCGAGCTATCAAAACCTATACGTTTTGATAGCTCGCCTTTTTGTTTTCCTACATTATTTCTACCCCTTATACTTCCTTTCCAGTTTCTCCGCGCCGTCGCTCCTGCCTGTTTCTCTCAGACGCTTGATATACCCGTCGAGCGCGCCGAGCGTGTGAGCCGGACCGCCTTCCTGCAAAACAGTCCACAACGGGTCGACCGTGCCTGACGACATTGTTGTTTTTGCGGATTTTTTCATCATATCGTCGTGCCAGTCTAAGATTATTTTCGCACCTTTTGCGCATATGTCCGGAAATTTATCTTTTACGTCGTTTTGTTCGTATGGGTCGTCGGCTATATTAAACAGCATTTCTTCGTCGAACAAATGGAACCCGTCATGATAAGTCCGCATATACAACCATTCGCCGAATCTCGCCGAACGCTGGCATACATGAGCCATCTGCGATATTACGACGCTGTCACGTCCGGCGTCTTTTTTATTTATAATTGTTTCAGCGAAACTCACCCCGTCCCAGTTTTTGCTGGGTTTAATATTCATAAGTTCGGCGACAGTCGGCGCAAGGTCAACGTTGCAGTGAAGCCCGTCGTCTGCGTGACCTTTCGCCGCGCCGTTCCATTTTATAATAAGCGGAATGCGGCAAGTCGCGTAATCCGCCGTGGCGTGTTCCGAATATATCCCAAGCTCGCCCATGTTTTCGCCGTGGTCTGACGAAATTATAACGCATAAATCATCGTATATATTCAGAGATTTTAATTTATCTATCATTTGACCGATAAGATAATCCGCATAAAGTATTCCGGTATCGTAACCGTCTATTAATCTTTTGAGCCCCGCCAAATCTTTTGCGCTGCCCGGATGACGCGGATAGTTCGGGTTTTCTTTGTCGTCGTACATGCTTATCTCGTTTATCGAATGCGGTCCGACATGTTTTAAATGTTCGTCAAAAACTTCCCGCGTTATCCAAGTATCAAGCGGGATATTTTC
>WQXD01000281.1 GCA_009785015.1 Oscillospiraceae bacterium
GTAGGGCGCGGCTTCCCAGACACGCCGTGGAAATGGTTTGATTTTGCGTTGGTTCTTTCCCCGGCGCGTCAAGGATGCCGCGCCCTACACGATTATCGTCCGATATATCGCGTTATCTCGTCTTTTTCCCTTCGAACTCACGTTATAATAATTATCATGAGAGGTATTTGTAAGCGTAAGCATACAACTGACGGATATAGTGGAAGTCAACACATTGGAGTTGCAAAAAATACCGGGAGTATCGGATAACACAGAAAAATATAACTGGCTGCAATTTTTGAAATCGGAGAGCGAGGAGGAGTTTGAAATGTTAGCGGCAAAGAATCCTGCTTTAAAGAAAGCGGTAGTAGAGTTGAAGCGTCTGAGCCAGGACGAAGAAGCGCAAATGCTATATGAAGCACGCGAAAAAGCCCTCAAAGACAAAAATACGATGATGCATGCTGCTTTACGTGATGTTGCGTTAGAATTACTTCGTTTTGGAGATTCTATTGATAAAATTTCTATAGTCACACATTTGCCTGTATCGGAAATCGAAAGATTAAAGAAAGCGAAATTGTAAGTCGAGAAGCAAATTAAATAGGATATATTCGGTGGTAAAACTATAACTGCTTTTTATACGGCAAAGGGCTCCCGCGCATAAAAATTTGCGGGAGCCCAAAAATAAATGAAAAAAATCCAATTGACATACCTTCGCTATTTTAACAATCTTTTTGCCATTTGCTGAACTCTTTTAAGCGGGAGTTCTGTCAATTCGGCAATATCTTCTATAGAATCGCCGCGCTTTATTAATTTTTTCGCGATTTTTTCTGAATTTTTTATGCCGATAGCTTGAGCTTCCTCGGGCGTATGATACCGCAATTGCATTTTTTCTCGGTTTTTGCTCGTGATTTTTATTTCTTCCATACATCATGTCCCAACAAATAATTTGTGTTTCTTCGATATAATTTTACCATAAAACAAACATGATGTCAAGGCTTTATTTCTGGGAAAAAATCCCCTTGACAAAAAAACAATTTTTTTTAATTTTTATACGGCAAAGACCCGGGACAAACTTTTCCCGGGTTATGGTAATCACTTTACCATAGTAATATATTCAAACATATTCGTCGGTAATATATTCGTCGGGCTTAGTCAGGTAATCTTTGATGAAGCGGCGTTTGCCCCTCCTGTACGCGAGCCACATCACCCAAACCGCCGCCGCGAATGTCACAAGAACCGTGAAAATGATCCATAATACATCCGAACCGCCGAAAGTTTCGTTCAAAACGGGCCTGCCGTCTACCTTCACAGTATACAACCCATTGTGCGGGCCGAAAACAGTCCATATATTCAAATTGAGTTTCTCCACTGCGTGCATGGCAATGAAGCTGTCGTGGATAACGCCGGGAACCATCGTCGTGAACGTCACCATTAAGGTCAATATCCTGAAATTCATGTTGTATATCTTTTTTTGACTGTCCATAAATCCGAACTTCTGGAACATGCTGTAGACCACCGCGAGGTATATGGCAAAAAATGGCAGCTTCACGATGAGTTCGCGTGTAAACAGGTCGTCTATTTGATCCAGCATGTAGCTGCCGAAAGAAGATATCCAAAAAACTCCCATGGAACAGGCTGTATTCATGAGCACTAACATCAAAACGATGAATCCCATACGCTTGAGGTAGTAGAACATATCCCTCGGGGGGATGAAGCCATCGGGGTTTTTGAGCTTGTTCGCCGTCGCGTAGCGGAAACAGACTAAGATTGCGCTCGCAAAAGCTGTTATGTAACCGATTATGCGCATGAAATTCAAAACATCCACGTATGCCTCATAAGCCATTGCGTAAAATATGCCCAGGCACACAGCGAACAGAAGGACGAAAAATACTCCTGCGGCGAGGTAAGAAAAGGTTGTGATATCAAAATTTTTGTCTCTTTTCCGTTTGTCCATGTTTTTTCCTCCCTTTCTTTTAACATTAGACCTCTTGCATAACTGTCATTGCGAGGCGACTTGTCGCCGTGGCAATCCAGAAAAAACCGATATTCCGAGGTACTGGATTGCTTCGCTGCGCTCGCAATGACCCCGAATATAGAGGTTATGCAAGACGTCTATTGATTCTTAGTAAAATTTAAGCATATATCTTAAAGTAATTACATTCAATTGTTTAATTGTTTTTCAGATAATCTATAAACGCCGTCGGATTGATATATTTAAGTCCGTCTTTATCGACATACGCCGTGTCGCGGAGGATTTTTACCATTTCGTCGGCCGAAAGCCCTGGTTTGACTTCCCAGCCCATCGCCAACACCCCCGCCGCATACGGAATGCCCCAACTCAAACCGCCGTCGCCGTCGTATTGATACGAAAAATCGTCTTCACTGTAGATTTCCGCTGTCGTCCGGTATTGCACGGGTACGAGAATATCGTTTTTAATGTTCCAGCCGGTGTATTGCAAAAATCCGGGCTTGCAGAGGGTAACGTCTTCGGGGTTGTTGAAATCGTAGCCGCAGGCCCCTATGATTCCGTTTTCAACCGAGCAGTCGAGCACCAAAATACCGGCTTCTTTCGCGCGTTTGAAGCTATCGAGATACTTTTGGCCGTTTGTCCACCAGCCTTCGCTGGATGATGGCGTCGGAGAGGCCGAAATGCTCACTACCCTTATTTTTTCCCCTTCGGGAAGACTTTTGTTTTTTTCTACGATCATGTCAAGCGCGGTCGCGTAAGCGGTCGCATCCCATTTGTCGCCGTCTTTGATAAATTCCGCAGCGTAATAATATACCCTCGCGCCGGGGGCCGTTCCCGTATTTTCGCCCACAAGCAGGCTCGTCACCCCGGGACCGTGCATGGAAACGGTGCTTTTGTCCAAATTCGTGTATTCAATTATTTTGTCTTTGTATTCGGGGTGGCCGCTCAGCATCGGCTGGTCGATTATCGCCACGCTCACGCCTTTGCCCGTTATGCCCTGTTTGTGTATATCGCGAACGCCGAGCCCCGGATTTTTACCGGCCTCCATGATATACGCCGGGTTGTATTTTTCGGACAAAGTCATCAGAGCCCGGTCGGTCGGAAATTTTGTTTTTTCGTTGAACCACAAAGTCAAAAATTTTCTTGCGAAATCCGAAAAATCGTAATTGCTCAGATTTTTGTTCCTCACATCGGCATATTCGCCTAAGTATCGCGGCAGCCTGCCTTTTTTGAATACATAGTAGGATGGTTTTTCGCCGCGTATAGCATAATCCCCGCTTTTCCACTCGATAAACATATATTCAGAACTATTCATCGTTTTTGTCGTATATGCACAGACAACTTCCGAATGTGTAAATAAAGTATAACCTTTTGTCCATAAAAGGAAAAAGGAGTTTTCGTAGCCTTCCGTTTTAAAAGTTACCTCTATGGTTCCATCATTAAAAAACTCAATGCTTTGCCAGTACCAGTCTTTATATGCATAATTGGGGTTGTTTTTGTCATCAAAATCCTCTATATTTTCCACATAGCCCACAACGTTCCACAGCCCTATTGCATCTTCGTCGGGAATAAAAACGTAATTTTCCATGGTTTCGTAGATCCGTTCGTCGTCGCTTGTGATCTTTATTGTATTTATTGTATTTGGAATATCCGCGGTTACATCCGGATTTTGGATATCCGCGTTTTCGGTTTCAATTTCGGATTTGTTCAAAAACAAAGGAAGCATATTGAGCAGTCCTATAACCAAAACAACCGCCGCCGCTACCGGCACTATTTTCAATAAGCCGCGGCTCAAACCGCGTTTCGACATATTTTCATTCATGTTTTTTTCCTCCCTTAACATTTCATCGGTCAGACCGACTATCGTTTTTTCACTTAGGGCATCTGTAAAAAGTTTTTTACTCATATTATAATCCCCCCTCTGGTGAGAAATGTTTTTATTTTGCTTTTGAGCCGGTTTGTTCGCATATCCACCGCGCCGCGGTTTATTTTCAGCGCCTTCGCGATTTCCTCCGGCGTGTAGTAATACAGATACCGCATGGTAAACAAGACCCTTTCGTTTTTATTGAGCTTTGCGATTATGCTTTCAACCAACAGATCATATTCCGCCTCGTTTTGATATTCGAGCGGGGACGACAGAATATCGAGTTTTTCATCGCCGACCAATTCAAAACTTTTGCGGGAGCCGCTTCTGCAGTAATTTAAAGCTGTGGAACGCGCGATGACTGTCACAAACGCACCCATGGTGCCCCGCATTTCGTTATACTCCTGAAGCCTTTCCATCAATTTCAAAAACACTTCGTTCACGCAGTCGTCTATCTCGCCGCGCAGATTCGCGTGGATCAATATCCTTGAAACGACCGCCCGTATCTGCGGATTATACCTGATGTAAAAATTGTTGTTTACTTCGCCCGAGGATTCGAATTCATTTTCGTTTTCGTTCATGCATACATTTACCATTTCCATCATGATTTTAACCGGCAACCCCCTTTTTTTTGCATATATTTTGACGCGTCTGTTATATATACAATTTGAGACCGCCTTTTCTAACATAATTATATCATAAATTTAAAAAATTTTTTCAAAACGAACAAAAAAATCCCCCGAGGCAAACTTTTCGTAAAATATCCGCCCGTCATATTGACAATTCCAAAAAATTATGTTAAAATATCCGTATTCATGAAAAGAAAACGGGGGGATTTTTATGGACAATATTATGCCGATGGCTACAACGATCAGACACAATAAGATAACGAGAAGTTTGTCAAATTCAGTAATGGAATTGGAAAAAAAACAAAAAGCGCTTGCTTTACAAGAGGAATGCGCCCTTGTTCATTGGGGGAA
>WQXD01000282.1 GCA_009785015.1 Oscillospiraceae bacterium
CATGGACTCCGGAAATGTCTGGGCGTACAAGCAGTATACAGATCTCGCGTACAAGGCAGTGACGGGGAAAATCGCGCGCAAACTACGCGAGGAGCGCGGCGCAGACAAGAAAGCCAGCGCGATAGACTACATGACGGCAGACGAAATCCAGCGCATTGCCCGCAAGCAGAGCCAGATAGCGGTGTTGCGGGACATGGGCATGGAGTACGAGCAGATAAAATCGATGCTCGCCACGGCAAACTAATCCATGGCCCGGTTGCTGCTCCGGTCGCAAAATCAAAGCTTAGCTAAAAAATCATCAAGCTCGACCCCAGCAAGCTCAAGGATTGACCTCAATGTGCCCTTAGCCACTTCATAATGGTCGGGGACAATCGTCATTCGAACGCCATTGGAATACTTCATGTGACTGCCTCTCTGGGACACAAAGCTAAAACCAAATTTTTTGAGAACACGTATGATCTCGTTAGGCGTCAGCACCGGATATTTTGAAGGCATCAGATACTGACCTCCATCGTCGAAAGATAAACCGGCGCCGTCAAAATAGGTATTGTCTCGTTTTCGTAATACAACTCTACGGCTTCCCTTAGATTATCAATCGATTCCTCCAGAGTTTTACCCTGCGACGCTACGTTATTTTCGGCGCACTTGGCCACGTACCAATTTTCTTCTTTTTGAATTATTACGGTAAACTTGTATCTCATACCATTTTTCCTTTCTTTTGCCGCCGCCAATTAATGCACGGCCCGGTTGCCGTTACGGCCCACGAGGATGGGAATATACCCCGGTTCAGGAATAGGCCTGTCCAGCATTTGAGCCGTCTCAATCCATTCCGCTATTACGACTTCTACTTTCTGCAATGCCTCTGTTTTACTTTTCCCGTCCGCCATGCACCCCGGCAGCTCCGGCACTTCGGAGATGAAACATTCGTCTTCCTCGCTCCAGTATATCGCTACTTCGTATTTGTTCACTTTTTACCCCTGCCGGTGCGAGCGGCGGCTATATCGTACACTTCCTCATCGGCCCGGGCGGCGACTACGACAACCACCATAGTGGTTTCGGTGCGGATCAGCTCGTAGACTATGCGTATGCCCAGCTTTTTCAGCACAATCTTGCACAGCCCGGTCAAGTTCCTGCCCCGCTTGTTGCCCAAGGGTTTGCCATAGCCACCTTCGTTCTGCGGCAACGGATTTTGAGCAAACTTCTTTATTTGGATACCAATCTGCCGTTCTTGGGCAGGATTGAATGTTTTTAAATCTTTTTCGGCTTCAGGTGAGAATTTAACTTCATAACTCATTCAAAGTCAGCCTCCGCTTCGTCTATTTCTTTTTGAGTTATATTAAATTCTGCCATAACTTCATCCCAAGAGCGCCTCTCCCCTGTGTCGTTTTTCAGGCGTTCCTCCGCGAGCGCAAGAAGCCGCTCGTCCTCGAGTTCCTCCAGGTCTATTTTGGCCTTCGCCATCCTGGCTTCCGGGTGCTGCTTTTTCAGCTGCTTAAATTTCGTATTCACATCGACGCTGTCGTCGAAATTCAGTATTATCGAGTTCATATCATTTTCCTTTCGTTTCAATTACGCTCCCGCGTATCGCTTCGGCCAACGAGCCAATCAAGCGACAACTTTGACAGAATAATTCACGACGGCAATTTCGGTGACGGCCTGGCGCATATCGTTTACAATCTTTTCGAGCGCGTGAGCTACATCGTTGCTGTAAGACGTTTCCCCGCATTGGCAGCATACCTGTGACGGTACATTTTTGACAATCACAATGCAATTATCCAAGTCCACCATGAAAGTCGTCGGTTTGTCTTCGATGCGGCCTTTGCACAAAAAACAATTCATCATGTTTGCTCCTTTCTGATTTTGAAATCTTCCGACCATTCGTCGGGGTTGGGATGATAAGCGGTTACCAAATATAATTCCGTAGGGCTTACGCCGCAAACAATATGCAAATATCGGTCATCCGCCGTAAGCCCCAATATCAAGCACGATGGGTACGGATAATCGTCCGGATACAATTCTATTATTTCGCTGTTCATTATAGCGCATTCGACATCTGCCGTACTTATGTTACGCTTCAATAACCTTTTGACAATATGGTCAGTCCAACGCAGCGCGCTCATTTTGCACAAATGTTTTATATTTTCGATATCCAGCATATTTCCGCCTCCGTTTTCAGTTTGTATATTCCGCGCAACAGAAATCGCCGCCAACTAACCCCTGGCCAGCGTATCGCTCCGGCCAACGAGCCAGTCGACGCCCACTAATCCGTGGAATCATTTCCGGGCTCCGTTTCCGATAGGCCTATGGCGTCTATCACAAGGTCGTCCCTTAAGGCCAACATTTCCTCGGTACGCTTATCTTCGCTCCGGCCAACGAGCCAGTCAAGAGAACAGCTGAAGTAATCAGCCAAGAAAATCAATCCCGGGAAATCGGGGAAACGGGTGCCGGTCTCATAATGCTGATAAGCTCTGACTGATATGCCCATAGCCTCCGCAATATCTCTTTGAGTGACGCTATTTTCGTTTCTGATTTCCTTCAGTCTTTTATTGAATTCCTGCATAATATCCTCCGAAGTTACGAACTTATAGTTCATAAATTGTTTACAAAATTACTTGAAAAATAATCAAAAAAGCCCTTGACAGAACTTAAAGTTCGTGATATAATGGTATTATAAAGAACTTAAAGTTCGCGCAAGCGTTGGAAAGGATGGTGACAAATGAGGACAAAACTCATAAACGCGCGAAACGAAAAAAAATTGACGGTATCCCAAGCATCAACACTTTTAGGAATTTCAGAACGACAATACTGCTACATAGAAGCGGGAGGGCGCGACACAAACAGCGACAACTGGCTGAAGCTTTTTGAGATGTTCGACAAAACGGTACCACTGGATCAGCTGATGGCGAACACGCCAAAATCAAACACAACCTAAAACAAAACGGAGGGACAAAAAAATGGAGTTACATGAAATGGAAGCGGAAATCACGGCATTGAAACATCGCCTGGCCGAGCACGAGAGCAAGAAACGCGCGGACAGCGCATGGACGGCGGCGAGGAAGCAGCTGCGTCGGCGGATCGAAGAAGAGCTCGACCAAGACGCAGGGGCGGCGTACAAGATAACGGACGGAATATCGGCGATAGCGAGGCCCATACTGGGCAAACGGACAGCAGCGACGTTCACGGAAGCGGACATCGAAACGATCAACGGCGTATTCGACGGATTCGTCAGGGTGCTAAAAAGCGAGAGAGTGTTCCAGTATTAGCAGTACCGAAAACACTCAAAAGGGGAAACTGGTAAACCCATATCACTAATGGTATTACAGGGGGAGAGCATTTACTATTGGCGTAAAATGGGGATAAAAATGATAGTGCAAAGCATGATGTGGCAGTCATCATGGCATCGTTGGCTCACGCTCCCCCGCAATTGCGAAATCTGCGCTCCCGCTATGTCAACTTTTGTAAATTCATCTTAGAAAATCACGTGAATTACGCCCTTCGACTATCCAATGTTTGGCAAAACACGCTTCTCAAAAGTTTTTTGTCCAATGCGAACGCCATTTTCGCAATCCTGATGGTTCCACATCATCGTAACTGTTTTTTCCTTGGTTTTTTGCCCAATAGTAAATGCTCTCCCCCTGATGATATTATACCAGTTTCCTAAAAAAAAAGCAAGCATTTTCAAACAAAAACAAAAAAATTTTTAGGAGGCAAAAAAGATGAACGCAGCAATGCAAGCATACGGCGCGAAGACGAGCGCGAGGAACAGCTATTTCAACGCCCAAAAATTGGGCGAGCTTAACCAAGAGAAACAGAATCAAAAAAACCAAATGGAGGAACAAACGATGGCGAACAACACAAAAAACGCAATCATAAATCCAATTGCGGGGCCGGTGGTGTCATACGAAACAGACAGCGGGGCGACGGTACAGCTGACGGCGAGCATCGTAAGGAGCTATTTAGTAAACGGAGGCGCCCCCGTGAGCGACCAGGAAATATATATGTTTATGCAACTGTGCCAGTACCAAAAAATAAACCCGTTTCTGCGGGAGGCGTATTTGGTGAAATACAGCGAAAAAAAACCGGCAAGCATGGTGTGTGGGAAGGAGCTGTTCACGAAGAGGGCCGAACGACATTTGGATTTTGACGGACACGAAGCGGGGGTAATGATACTTACGAAAGACAACAAAATACAGAACAGGCCGGGGACAACATACCTGCCGAAATTCGGCGAGACGTTGTTGGGCGGATGGGCCAAGGTACACAGGAAGAGTTACAAGATACCAATAGAAGCCACGGTGATGCTGGACGAATACAGGGGTGCGCCAAACTCGCTGTGGGACACCAAACCGGCGACGATGATACGCAAGGTAGCGCTGGTACAGGCGCTGCGGGAAGCGTTCCCAGATATGTACGGCGGGTTGTACAGCCAAGAGGAGATAAACACGATAAACGACAAGGATCTGCCGGAGGAGCCGGTGAAGCCGAAGAATGCCGAAGCGGAATCCGATCCGAACAAGACAATAGACGAAGAAACGCAGCATTATCTGTGCGAATGCATGAACCGCGACGTAGAGTTCGCGAAGAAGATACTGGCGGAGTTCGGGTATAAAAGGGTGCTCGAGATCAAGCAGTGCGATTTTGAGGCGATCGTGGCGCGGATCGAAGAAGTGAGAGAAGAAATGGCAAAATCCGCACCTGAAGCCGGTGAAGCTCCGGAGGCCGAGGCGGAACCGGATATGCCGGAAATAATCAGCGAAGCGCAGCGAAGGGCGCTGTTCGCGAAAGCCG
>WQXD01000283.1 GCA_009785015.1 Oscillospiraceae bacterium
AAAGGCTGGTATTTGCTGCCGTGCAGTTTGTATAGCATGGATATAACCAAAGACAAAAAAGAAGGCGGAATTAAATGCAGCTACACAAACAGATATAATATTGACCCGTCGCAGGATTGGGGCTGGCGGTGGGAGGAACGGAAATGTCTCGCCCGTATCCCTTTCAGATATTTGCAATATTTATTCGGCGGCGTTATATACAGTGATAAATGGGTTGCGGGGTATTCCGAGCAAATCAAGCACGAGGACGGGGAGATTTATCTCGAAGCCGAAGACGGCGGAACGATTATAACCAAAGCCGGAACATTTGAAAATTGCCTGAAAGTAATGGTTGAGCTGGAAAAGGCAGGCGAAACCGACGAAAAATATTATCTCAACACTCCTAAATATTCCCATTGCGGTACGAAAATATATTATTACGCGCCGAATGTCGGTATAGTAAAATATGAATGTATATGGGGCAAAGTTTTGTACGCTTCAATGGAGCTTTCGGAATATAAATCCTACGCGACGAACGGCGAATATATGCCAATATATGTAGGAAACAAATGGATTTACGACGAGGTGACTTTCGAGCCGGAATATATGCAGCGGACAAAATTTGATATTGTTTCGGGCATTGAGGACGAATTTTTTATGCTCTGCGAGGGCGATGCTTTGTTCATGGGTACGAACGACGAATACGATAAATTCAAGGAATCGCTTAATAAGTAAAACGAAAAATCGAAATAAATACGAAACGGACAAGGCATATTTTAACAGCCTTGTCCGTTTTTATTGTTTCTAAAATATAAATTCGATAAAAAATCCATAAAACATCTTGACAATATGCTTCTGACGAAGCGTAACCATCCTATTTGCCGCACCGTAAACCACGCTTTTGGCGGTCGCAAAACTTTACAAATATATCATTGAAGTTTTGCGGAAAGTATGTTATCATATATGGCAAAGAAACTATCGCCTGAAGACAGGCAGTTTTATTGAAGAATGCTGCGAGAAGAAATATAATGCTTCGATAGAGAGTACATGAAGATTTTGTGAGGTAATTTTATGGAAAAGGGCAAAATTATATATCTTGAAGGAGTGTCAAGTTCCGGCAAAACAACATTAGCAAAAACATTGCAAAACCGATTATCTGAACCTTATTTTTGGCTTGCTTCCGATATATTCTTGGGTATGGCGCCAATAAAATTTCAAAATGATATGGAATTGATGTATCCGAAAATCGAATCTTCACTCATCAATACAGTTAAATTGTTTTCGGAAATAAACCTTAATGTGATAGTTGATATTGTGCATATAGGTAAAGTAAGGAATAATTTTGTCAAAGCACTTCATGAATTTCCAGTAATGTATGTCAATGTAACTTGCCCGTTGGAAGAATTGCGCCGCAGAGAAAAAGAACGCGAAAATGCTGACCCTCGTAAAATCGGTACGGCTGAAAGTCAGATTCAAGGACTGCCACCGCAAGGTACCTATGATATAATCGTAAACACACACGAAAATTCAAGCGAAGAATGTGCGGATAAAATCATAGAAATGTTGAATCAACTTGAAAAATGTAAAGCGTTCAAAACTCTTTGGGCGCAATGTTCAAAATAAACATTTGCGAAACGACCGAAAAATAAGGAGGGTATGTGGAATACGGTGTGTATTACAAAAAAGACTGCGAGATAACGGTAAGCGAGCGGTTTTGCCTGCTGCTGCTTAACGACGGCGGTGTGTTCGGCGCAAGGCTGTTCCATGACGGGAAGCTGATTGCCGCCTGCGAACATCATTCGGGCAGGCGGGAAACGTCATACGCCTTCCTCAACGACAAGGGTGAAGCGGTGGCTAACAGCGAGGCAAACTATGGGCTGGGTACGGTTATGGGCGTCGATGAAATAATTGCACCTTATGCGGACGGGTTGTTGAAAAAAGACGATATTCGCATAATCCCCGCTGAAACTAAGATGCCCGCTGTTTACGAAAAAGGCACGGCGTATTGCTTAAAGCATTGGAAACTCGGCAATCAGCTTAATGTATTTGAAGATTCGATAAATTTTACAATGAACACAAACAAAATTGAATATATTATGATGCTAAGAAAGCCCAATGATGACATATACTGCGGCGCGTCGGTGACAATCCCATATGATCACGGTCTTTTCGGCGGGGGACAATATTTTAGAATACGCAACTATGCGGATAATTCGCAGCCGTGGTGTCAATTTCATTGCAGTTTGGGTAACAAAGCGGTTTTGCCTGAATTTCAAGTACCGGAGTGCTCAACAGGAAGCTGTATATTGACAAAAGACGGCTATTTTTGGGAAATAAAAAGGCATACCGATGATGAAATTGTTTTGCAGGGATGCGGGGACGATGAATACTTCTATTACCGCGATACTTATATGACGGAAAGGTTTTTTCTTTAACGGCGTGGATTCCGGCGAGAAAACAGCTCATTTAAGGAAACTTGCGAAAATCTACTAAAATATGCTTCCGACGAAGCGTAAACCGCCCCCAAAACGCGCACAGCCCCGATTCCGGTGGTAAAGGTACTAAACCCGTTACGCTCAGAGCAGTATTGTCAAGGGGTAAGTTGAAAAATTAACAAAAAATCTGTTGTATTTTTATATCAAACTTTGTATACTGTAATATAAAGTAGGACAAGCGGGGATTTTCCCGCTTATATAAAGGAGCGAAACTTAATGAATGTACCAATGATTGATAACGCGAAAGTCATGTCCAAAGGACAAGTCACAATTCCCAAAGAAATCCGTAATCTTTTAAAAGTAAACGAGGGCGACCGGGTTACGTTTATTTGTGGAAGCGATTACGCTATCGTAATGAACGCAAATATTTACGCAATGCGGACATTGCAAAAAGAAATGGCGGGAGAATGGGAAAAAGCGGGAATTCACAGCGAAGATGATATTATAGAACTATGCTGCGAAGTACGCGCGGAAATCGAAGGAATATGAAAAAAATCAAAATAACGCGCGTCATGCTCGATACAAATATTTTGTTTTCCGCCATGTATAATTCTAACGGTAAGCCGTTCGCCGCTTTTGCCAAGGCGTCGGAAATGCCTTATCGCCTCGTACTGTGCGACCAAATAATAGACGAACTACGCCGTAACTTTAATCGTAAATTCCCCGCAAAAATCCCAATCCTCGAACGATTTCTTTCGATTACTCAATATAACCTTATAACCCTTACATCTGAAGACGAAATAGTTGACGATGAAGAAAATATCCGCGATGTTACAGACCGTCCCATACTCCGCGCCGCCCGCAAAGCGGACGTTGATATTTTAATAACTGGCGACAAGGATTTTTTGGGAAGTTCGGTGAAAAACCCAAAAATTATGACAGCGGCAGAATTTATGAACTGCCCGCAGAATTGAGCGACGCAACGATAAATGATTTCGTTTCAAAAATGGGTTCATTGGAATCAATATGGGGATTGTGCGGCAAGGACATTTCGGAACTCGATTTTAGCAAGGCAAGCGAAGAACTATTTATCATAAACCCCGGAAAAATCATAGTGGAGGTTTCCCATGTTTGAAAGTTACTACAATTGCAAATACATTCCAAATATACATACGCGTTGGTCAAGTTTTGAAAATCCGTCCGCGGGGAAAGGAACAGCCGGTCGTGAAAACAATATGGCAAAAGGCCGCGCTTTTGAAAGGCTTCCCGCGGGAACCGCCGTAAATCTGTTAAATTATGACGGCGCGGGGATCGTCACCCGTATATGGCTCACGATAAACGACCGATCGCCGGAGATGCTGCGCTCGCTCGTGCTGCGGTGCTATTGGGACGGCGCGCAAAAACCGGCGGCCGAAGCTCCTCTCGGCGACTTTTTTTCGTGCGGCAGCCGTCTATGCAGATTCGAGAACGAGTTGTTTTCGAGCCCCGAGGGACGTTCGTTTAACTCATATATACCCATGCCGTTTAAAAAATCCGCGGTAATCACCGTGACAAACGAATCTTCCGTTGACCTTACGCATATTTTTTACGACGTAAATATGCTTGCCGCCGATGAGCCCGACTCTGACGCTATGTATTTTCATTGTTACTGGAACCGCGTAAAACATACAGTTCTCGGCGAGGATTATGTCACCCTGCCTAAAATCGACGGAACAGGGCGCATACTTGGCGCGTCGTTTGAGGTCAATGCAAACCCCATATACGGCGGCCATTGGTGGGGAGAGGGCGAAGTAAAGATATATATCGACGGCGACGGCGAACTTCCCACGCTATGCGGCACGGGCACGGAGGACTATATCGGCACAGCTTGGGGACAGGGCGCGTATTACAACCGTTATCAGGGCTGCCCCGTTGCGGACGGCGAAAACCGTCGCTGGATATTTTACCGATTGCATATCGCTGACCCTATATATTTTCACAGCGACATAAAATTCACGATTCAAACCATAGGCGGCGGCAGCGCCGGCGAAGTAAAAGGGATGCTTGAAAAAAATATCCCGCTTATTCCCATAAGTTGCGACGACAGCGAAACGGCTTTCCGGCATTTATATAAAACCGGGGAACCATTGCCCGAAAAAGGCTGGGTGAACTATTACCGCTCCGACGATTTCGCATCGACTGTATGGTTCTATCTGGACAATAACGAAAATCAACTCCCGGTGTTGCAAACGCTCGAAGAAAGAATGTGAATAAGGCGCAAGGAAAAAATATTTTCGAAAGCGTAGAAAAACGTTTGACAAGAGCAACGATTTGTGATATAATATAATGTGAGGAGGTGAGTTCGATGAAGCGAAGTGAAGGAAAAAGTTACA
>WQXD01000284.1 GCA_009785015.1 Oscillospiraceae bacterium
CGAATATTTGACTTCATCAAAAAACAGCTTCGGGTGGTTCAGCTCTTTCGGGACTATGCTCAGGTCCGTCACCAATATATGCAGATCCCTTTCGAGGTTTTTAAAGGGCGATCCGTCTTCATATAGCAAAACATTTCCTTCTCCGTCAAGGAGATACGGGTCGCCTTCCCAATAGGCGCCGGCGTAATACTTTTCTTCGTCAACCGATTTCATGAAATTGTACCGCATATTTTCGAGCTGGCCATATGTAGATTCCCCTATGCCGTTATAGTCAATCTGCGAGGTCGCGGCAATGTCCGGGAGCATAGCCGTTACCAAAAGAATAAGTGTCATGAATAATACGAATGCTATCCTTTTCGGTTTCATATTTTCCTCCCAAACAGTTAATTTTATTTTTTGCGTTACTTGGCGTAATGCGGGATTTATTAATTAATTTATATAATCAGAATAGAGGCAACTTATGTTTGAAAAAATAAAAAAAGTAAATTTTGATTGGTTTGAAAATACGTTCGGCGAACCTGTAAAAATAGACGAAGATTTAAAAATAAAATATTATATTTATGATTCTGCAAGAAATAAAAAAGATAAAAAAGAATATGAAAAAGGTTTTATAGGTTGGGTTCAGCACTTTGACGATAAAAGTGCGTGCATGGCAGTTAAGGCTGATTTGTTAAATTTCGCCGTGGACTTTGCAAATAAATTTAAAGATAAATTAGCTTCTGATGAATCGTTAAAATTTTTGCGCGAATATTTAAACGTCGATTTGTTTGAACATAGAGGGATTTTTTATTGTTTGAACGAATCAAATAAAAAGCGGTTAAATTCATCTAAAAAGCAAGATAATTCAAGATTATTATTTAAAAAAGATTTTGAGGAATACGATTTTGATTTTAAAAATATGCTGGGTTGGACGGCTTATCCTAATTTCTGTTACGCCACTATAATTGATAAAAAAATAGTATCATGCGCGAGTGCAGGCTATCGCGAAAATACTGACTATATCATTGGTATAAGTACCCACACGCACGAAAATTACAGAAAAAAAGGCTACGCGATTTCAAATGTCGTCGCTTTAACCGAATATGTTTTGAATATGAATGAAGCTAAAGAAATACGCTATATGACAGATTTTGATAATATTGCTTCACAAAAAACTGCGCTTTCGGCAGGTTTCATTGAAAGTGGTCATGAAATATATTTTGCTAAAAAGTCGTAACTTCCATTGATAAGCCAGGATGTACAATATTTAAGTATTTTTTTCAGACCATTTTGGTTTAGGATTCACGCTTTAGCTTGATTTTCGTGTTCTATTGCGGCTTGTATTCGGTTTATTTCAGGTTTGAGATAAAGCAAAAACTTCTTCATATGTTCCAATGTCTTGGCGTCGGGATTGCAGAACATCAAAGGAGAATGGCATTGTTCTTCAAATTCTTTGCCCAATATCGTCCTTTTGCCGCTGCCCCTGCATTTTTCCCAATTCGGATTGCATTTTCCGCAAGGGCTCGCGAACGCCCAGATCGCGTTTTTGAAATCGTCATCCGCCGAATCGCTGCCTTCAAAATCACATGAATTAAACCAAAAGGTCCAGGGGCCCGGGCAATTTTGATCACTGTTGATAAACAAATAACCTATGCTGTTTCCCACGATCCCGCCCACGGCTCCGCTCCAAATTGCCGGGTTATTCCATTCATCCTTGTTGAATTCAAGCCAAATACCGTTCTCCCGCAAAAACGCGGTAAAATCCAGCGCGTTCTGCTGTGCTTCGCCGGTTAGGATCTCCTTGATCTTTTCTTCGATTTCGATTGGTTTCATTGTGTTGTTTTCCATTTTTATTCACCTCATATAAATTTTTTCATTACTCAGTATCATAAATTATACCAGAGATAATATGACAACAGCCTGTCATATTATTGGCCGAACATTTTGTAAATATTTTTACATTTCCGTTAAAAAGATGAATACAGAAATCTTAATTCAATGATTAGCAAAATAAAAATTTTCATTATAAGGGAGCATATTTTTATGCGCTCTTTTTTACGCCCCTGTGTTTTTTATTCATAATTTTGTGATATAACTAATGTGTGGAGCAGCGCGTGGATATTTAAATTATTGTGAATCGCAGTATAATAAATGTGGATGGTGGATAAATGGGAGATATTGCCGATGAAAAGCGCAAAATTTTAGATGGCACTTATCCGTCAAAAGTTATCATAGGACGGCAGAATAAACATATTGAGGGAACGCGGGAATTTGAACAGAAACGTGAACAAATGGAAAAAAACAGCCCTGGAAGTATGCCGGCAATACTTTATGCGAACGCGCAAAGCTTAGTTGATAATTACAAGGGAACGGGACGCATACGAATACCGAATGGTTCGCAGTATCCGCGCGAAGCCGTTGACATAGACTATATTATCGGAAAAACATGGGTGCAGTCTTTGGGAAAATACATCGAAACAAAAAGAATAGAGATTTTTTATTCCGCGACAGGCGTTCATATTGTGCCTGTAAATGATTACGAAAAGAAAGGATGATATTACTTGGCTGGATTTCAAATAATACTTGAACAAGCAGCATTTGCCGGAAAAGAAGTGGCGATAACAACAAAAGAGCGCGGAACTATCTCCGGAATGTTTACCGGTGTCGATGAATATGACACAGATGAAAATAGATTAGGATTTTTTATCGATACAAGCGAACACGAATGTGATACAGTATATATCGATGAAATAATTGAAATAGTTACTTCGCCGATTGCAAGACCGGAAGGATTTATCCAGTTTACCGCCAAATTAGTCAGTGGAAAATAATGATTATAGTATTTGTAAAATTAAACGAGGATAATTAGTTATAATGTTTTTGGATAAAGTGGCGATATATATAAAGGCGGGAAACGGCGGGAACGGGTGCGTTTCGTTCCACAGGGAAAAATACGTGTCCCGCGGGGGACCGGACGGAGGGGACGGAGGCAGGGGCGGAAGCGTCATTTTTAAAATCGCCGAAGGCAAAAACGCCCTGTTCGACTTCAAGCACAGGCGCAGGTTCACGGCTGAAAACGGGCACGACGGCAGACCCGGCAAAATGTTCGGCAGGGCGGGGGAGGACATATATATTCCGGTGCCGCCCGGCACCCTGATAAAAGAAGCCGAAAGCGGGAAAATAATCAAAGACATGTCAAACTGCGGCGATTTCACCGCGGCGAAGGGCGGCAAGGGCGGCTGGGGAAACCCGCATTTCGCCACGCCTTCGAGGCAGGCCCCGAATTTCGCGAAAAACGGGCTCCCCGGCGAGGAAAAAAATCTGATCCTGGAGCTCAAAATGCTCGCCGAAGTGGGCCTTATAGGCTACCCCAACGTGGGGAAATCTTCCATACTCGATATAGTCAGCATGGCAAAGCCCAAAATCGCGGATTATCACTTCACCACGCTCGCCCCGAATCTCGGGGTGGTGACGGTGAACGACGGATTTTCGTTTGTCATGGCCGACATACCCGGGCTGATAGAAGGGGCCAGCGAAGGCGTCGGACTCGGGCACGATTTTCTGCGCCATATAGAGCGCTGCCGCCTGCTTGTGCATGTGGTCGACATATCGAAAAGCGAGGGGAGGGACCCTCTCGACGACATAGACAATATAAACGGCGAACTGCTGAAATTCAACGAGGAACTGCTCTCACGGCCGCAGATAATCGCCGCCAATAAAACAGATTTGGCAGGGGACAAGCGGGATTTTTCAGAGCTTGAACAATATGCAAAAACCTTGGGCTGCGAGGTGGTTTTCGTCTCCGCGGCCACGGGGGAGGGCATAGATGCGCTGATCAAAAAGATCGCCGAAATATATCCCGGGCTGCCGCCGCTCAAAATATATGAGAGCGAAACGGCATACGAAGAAGAAAACCGGGAGCGCGAGATAACGATAAGTTCGGTGGACGGGATATATTCGGTCGAGGGCGAATGGCTGTTCAAGGTCGTCAATTCGGTGAATTTTGACGACAGGGAGAGCGTGATGTATTTCCAGCGCGTCTTAAACAAAAGCGGAGTGATAGAAAAACTGCGCGAAGCGGGGGCCGGAGAGGGCGACACCGTGGATATATACGGCGTGGAATTTGATTTTGTGGATTGAATTTTTTAAGAAAGGGAAAAATCATGATTTACGAATTGCTGAAAGAAAAAAATCCCGCAGATATTTTGCAGGGCCAAATCGGCAAAAACAGCTTGCTTTTGCCGTCGGTGCCCGCGTACGGCGACCGGGAAAAATGGGAAAACCTGCCCGAAGACATAAAACAATATTTCAAGGAGAAAGCAGAAAAGTTAAAAGACAAGCAGTATATGATACTTCCCGCCACAATCTATATGGAATTTTCCAGATCGGGCAACAGGGCGGTGTATGAAGCGGTATGTTTTGAAAGGCGGTCCGATTTGATGGCGCTCACCCTCGCGGAATGCATTTTCGCAAAGGGCAGATATATCGACCCGATCCTCAATCTGATCTGGGCGATATGCGAAGAGAGCTCATGGGTCCCCTCGGCGCACAACAACAAAGGCGAACTGCCCGATATCGAATATGAGACGTTTGTCGATTTGTTTTCCGCCGAAACCGGTTCGGCGATGTCGTTTGTGTATTATTTTCTAAAGGACATTATCGAAGAGCGGTCGCCCACGATAAAGCGCCGGATGGAAATCGAAGTCGACAGACGGATCCTTGCGCCGTATTTAAAATACAATCATTTCTGGTATATGGGGCTCGAAGGCACAAGGCCCGTCA
>WQXD01000285.1 GCA_009785015.1 Oscillospiraceae bacterium
ACAAAAAACGCGGAATTTTTCGGCGGCGAAATTTTTACGGAAAAAATAATAGAAACCATATGCGAAAAAAACGACGATCTGCTCGAAAAATATCTCGACGGAAAACTTCAAAATCCCGAAATTGCGGAAGAATTAAAAAAACAGTTCGCAGCTTGTCAAATATATCCCGTATTAAAAGGCTCGGCGATATCGGCGAAGGGCGTTCCCGAACTGCTCGATTTGATTTGTTTTATTTGTCCAAACGCAAAAACGGCAAACGATCCGAACGGCGAGGTATCCGGGGTCATATTCAAAATAGAGCATAACAGGCAGTCAGGCCGCTTATCCCATATCCGGCTTTATTCCGGCTCGATCAAAAACCGCGACGTGATCAAAAACAAGACAAGCGGGCTTGAGGAAAAAATCGCGCAGATACGAAAAAACAAACTGCCGAAAACCATAGACGCGGGATTTTTGGGCGCCGGCGACATAGGCATAATATGCGGGTTTTCAAACGCGAAACTCGGCGATATCATCGGTTCGGGAAAAAATATTCCCCCTTCGTATAAAATTTCCGCCCCGCTTTTAAGGGCTAAAATCACGCCGTCCGACGAAACCAAATACCCCGAACTCGCTTCGGCGATTTCCGAGCTTTCGGCGGAAGACCCCATGCTTGAAATGGTTTGGGAACAGGGCAAACAGGAACTTGTCGTAAATATCACTGGCCTTATCCAAATGGAAATATTGGAAAGCGTACTCGCCGAAAGATTTGATATAGACGCAAAATTTTCAAATCCGTCGGTGATATACAAGGAAACGCCGGCAAAGCCGGGCTACGGGTTTGAAGCGTACACAATGCCCAAACCCTGTTGGGCGGTTATAAAGTTTTTCATAGAGCCCGGAGAGCGCGGGAGCGGATATGTTTACAAAAGCGAAGTCGGCGACAACAAAATCTGGTACAGATATCAATCGCAAATCATGCAGGCCATACCGGATTCTTTGAAACAGGGGCCGCTGGGCTGGAATGTCACAGATTTGAAAATAACGCTTGTCGACGGCGAGTCTCACTTTCTGCACACGCACCCGCTCGATTTTATCGTCACGACGCCCATGGCGATGATGCGCGGGCTTGTCGACTGCGGGACGAATTTGCTTGAGCCCATGCTCGATTTTCGGATCACCGCCGACGAATCGTTGATCAACAAAATAATCGGGGAGATAATATCCATGCGGGGCACGTTTGAATCTCCCTCGATAAACGGGGGGAATTTTACGATAGAAGGCAGATACCCCGCCGCTGCAAGCATAGATTTTCCCATCCGGTTTTCGTCGATGACTTCGGGAAAAGGAATTCTCTCAGCGGCGTTTTCGGGATATGAACCGTGCCCGCTGGAACTCGGCGCGACAACTCCGTACCGCGGGATAAATCCGTTGGACAGGGCAAAATATATTTTGTATATCAGGGGCGCGATACAGGGAATGTGACAAAACCGGCTTCAAATTGGCAATATCGGCACATTACGAAAAAACAGCCAACAAGACGATAATGGGGCTTTTATTGGCCTCCTTTGCCCGTATGGGGGTGTAGTCGCAGAAAAACTCTTGACTAAAAACGAAAAAGGGAGTATAATGGGAGCAGGTAAAAAATATTATGTTCGTTATTAAAAATTTCGGCATGATATTTGGTAATTTATATTTTCAGAAAGGGAATAATTATTGTTATGAGCGAAACTTTGAAAATTGAATTAGATAAATATGTAGGATTCATATCATCATTAAAAGGTGTACTTCAAATATATCTGTTTGGTTCGTATGCCAATGGAAAACCGAACGAAGCCAGCGACATTGATTTAATGATTATAATCGAAAATAATCTGGATCCGTTCAAAATTGCTTTCAAAATCAGAAGAAAAATGACTGATATTGATTTTGCCGTAGATATTGTGGTAAATCGAAAATCAGCGTTCGATATAGCTTCAGAAAACTCCTCATTCCAAAAATCAATTAAAGAGAATGGAGTTCTACTTTATGCCGCATAATGATGTATTAGCATGGGTTAAGTATGCAAGAAATGATATAGAAGTAGCTATACATGAAATGGAGTATCTTCGCAATCCGAAACTGCGTCCATATGAAATTATATGACGGATTAAAATTTTTTCATGATAAAAAAGATAAAAAAAGGTGAATGATATGCGGACAAATTCAAGCGTTTTTTGACATAATTGAGATTTTGGAACTACCTCATTTTGGGGTAGTTCCACTTTTTTTGTGTAATAATTTACCAATTCTATCATTCTTCCAAATAAAAGAATTTTCCGTTTTCATAGACGATCCAGCCCGTATAACTCACTAACGCGCTTTCGAGTCCGCCGCCTTCGTATTCGTACCATTCTTCCCAAAACACCGCGAATTTGTTGTCTATTACGAAATTGCCGTCTTCATCCAACACGGCATATTGGTATCCATCTTCGCGTTCCTCTAATTTCGCGTTTATGGAAAATCCAACGATATACCCGCGATCGTTATAAAACGGTTCGGATTTGTAAACTTCTTTTACATCTGAATTATCGCTTATATCCAAAACGCATAGATATGACGAGTTTTTGCCGCCGACCGTTCCCGAATACGCATAAACAAGATATATTCTGCTGTCGGCTTCGTATGTCAGATTATTCGTAATTCCCCATTTTCCGCTGCCTTTGGCTATTTCGTATTCGTGGATTCCGTCTGTGAGTATCGCGTCGTAGGTTTTGTTATGTTTATATAACCGAAAATAAGTATTGCCGAATGTATGGGTAAATCCCCAGCCGCCGCCGGTGATATCCCTGTATTTGGTTTCATTTTCGCCGTTTAAGAAATCCAGCGCGCTTTTTCCTTGCTTTGTTTTGTCTTCGGAAACTTCAAATTCAGTTTCGAGTAGATAATTTATGCAGGTTTCATCGCCGCGGAAATCCGTTTTGATCATATATGTCCCGGGCGTGAGTTCATCCGTAAAAGGCTTGACCCAATACACATGCTGCCGCGTTGTTTTTGGCCCGACGGGATACGCAGGCAAGTGCCAGCCGTAATTATCGCCTGATGTGCGGATCACGGGGACAAATTCGCCGCCTTGTTTTTTATATAACTGCCACGGTTCACCGAAAGAAGCCTCCATATTTGAGTTATTTTCCCAATAAACCAATATCCGCATCGTATCGGGGGAATAAACGTCAAATTCCGTTCTCATCGATATACCTTTATAATATTTCATGCCGGCGTAATATTCGTTTATTCGGTTTATCATTTCATTTACCTGAGCTTCCGGCATTGAATTATCGGCGCAGGAGTTCAACGCCAAAATAAACGATACAACCAGAAACAAAGCTATATTTATTTTCTTTTTGTATTTTGAAGCGGCGGAAAATATTATTAAAACCGAAATAAAAATGATACAGAATACTACAAAATTATCGCTGGTTTTGGGGGAATAAATATTTGCCAAAACATCAGAGCAGTCGAATTGAACAATAGCCGTAAGGTCCCCTAACGCTTCGCCTGTTAAATGTTTTTCGTAACTGTTGAAAAATTGAGACTGCGAATATACGCCGATTTCGCTGTATTTGATCCCTTCGTACATATTACTGCCCGTTGAGTCGGTATACTCGCTGTATACTGTTTCCCTGTTTTTTATTTCGAAAACCCGCGTTGAACCGCTATTGACGCTGACGATTTTGTTTTCCGGGTTGATATAAAGATATTCGTAATATTCACCGCCCGATAAAGTCGTTATTTGTTCGTATGAAGTTTCGTAGAATTTATATACTTCCCGCCAGCCCATTCCGCTCGCAATACCCCCGTAGTCAATAATAACTTCCGGTATTCCGTCAAAGTCCAAATCATAAAAAAAATATTTGACCGGAGTACACATACTTCCGATATTGCCGGAATCCGGAAAAACAACGTCGCTTGAAAAATCGGAAACGTCTATAAAACCTGCACTGTTCCAATATTTTTCAACCATTTCATTGTTTTTTATTTTTGTTTCTTCATCAAATAAACTTGGGAATTTTTCCAATAATTCTGTCATAGGCGTTTTCCAAGCCGCAGCTTCCGCGCTCACAGCTTGCGAAAATAAAATTATTGCGCAAAACGCAGGTAAAATAATTTTTTTGATTTTCATCTGAATCAGTCCCTCTAAGCCGTTACTGAAAACTAATAATAGTTTCGATTTCTTTTACCATGTCTGATATAGCCATATACTGGTCTGATAACCTGTCAGAATTTCCCGGGTACAGAATAAATTCGATTTTTTTGACAAAATCATCCGGTTTTAAAGCAAAATGCCCGGCAACGCTTAAATTGTGCCCGTCTCCCGGAAAATATATTCCATTCACCGCGCAAAGTACCTGCATCATATCATGCACGAGGCGCGCGCTCAGTGAAGCAAGGAAAACTATGTCTTTTCTCTCGACTTTGTTTCTATAGTGATAATCCCCTGTCCAATACCTGAGATTATTCATGTGCTTGGTTATCACAGCCGTTTTCATGGCCTGCGGATACGGCTCCATTCGTTTTTTCCAATCCAGGGCTATATTATATGGGTCTTCCACTATCTGCTGGTTATATATGTCTGTCGGGAGATAATAGCCGTATACCGCCCAATCCAGCGTTTCGGGTTCAATTGTCCCTGACAGCCATTTGTTTAATTTTTCATCTATCTCAGTTATATGGCGCATCCACACGCCGTCTATCATCACTCCGCGCTCTGCCCAGTAATCCATGT
>WQXD01000286.1 GCA_009785015.1 Oscillospiraceae bacterium
GGGCGGAATCATCAATATAAGCGGCGGCAATATCAAAGCTTATGCCGGGGGCAGCGGCAACACCACCGGGGTATCGGCGGCCGGTATCGGCGGAGGGGGCAACGGCGTGCTCTCAGTCACCACCGTCGGCAGCGGCAACATCACCATAAGCGGCGGCTACATAGACGCCACGGGACACAACAAGGGAGCCGGCATCGGCAGCGGCCCCGGCGCGAACTCGGGAACCATCACCATCACCGGCGGAATGATAGTGGCGCGGAGCGAGGACACGTACACTTCGGGCGTAGGCGGCGGGGCGGCCAGCAAAATCGACGTAAAAATCACCGGCGGTTCGGTATATTCCGTAAATTCAACCGGAAATATCCGCGTAAACTACAATCCGCATAACGGCACGGCCCCCGTATATCTGATCGGGATCAAAATGATAGACGAAAATGAAATTATTCTTCCGCATTTGGATATATCCGTCAACGTGACGGGCGCCGCCAATTACAACTACAGCGCCGCTACAAACGCTCAGGGCATCACCTATATGTGGCTGCCGGAAGGGTCGCACGATTTCTTGGTGTACAATCCGGATACGGGAACATATTTGGATTACACCATGACAGTCGTCAAACCGCAAAATACCGACGAATATGACCCCGCCACAAATACCGCTACAATACAGATATTAAGCACGAATCCGCAGTGGAGCTTTTCCGATGATTCAAACGGCGCGCAAGTCTACGGAAGCACGGTTCTCAATCTCAGCATAAACCACAACAACGCCATCACAAATCCCATCGATAAAAGAGAAATCGTGGGCGTGAAGTGGTACCGCGAAAGCGCGGTACATTCGGAATATGCGGTAAATCTACAGGAAGCGTTCAATACCGGGTACGCAAACGCGTCTTCGTCCAATAAAGGTATCGGCGGCATCGGAGAAGATTTGGAGCTTGTAAACGCCATCGATGCGCACAATCATCAATATTCAATGACTATAGACAAAAACGGCAGGTATTGGGTACAAATACACTATAAAGGCGCCAATACCGGCAAAAACGTGTATCACTCGGGGTATATAGACGTTATCAATATTTATACTCCGGTAGAAGTGTATGTACGGGAAGCGGATATAAAAGACAATACCGAAATAATGCCCTATACCAAGCTCGACGGCACTCACGGCGTCGCCTGTGATCTCGACGGCACTCCGATGGCAAATCCCTCTCACGGGTTTGATACCGCGGTCTATACGCGAAACCCGAATCTGCCCGCGAAGTATTGGGATATGATTGTTCCGGGAAGCCCTTTTGCTCAAACGGCGGCGGACGCGGATCAATCAGTGCTGACATTGGATCATAAAATGGACAACAGCGTGGATACAGCGGCAAACAATGACGCGACGCATAAATATTACACGGTAACATACGGACGGAACGCGACTGTATCCGAGACCACGCTGACAATCTACAAATTGGTGGAAGGCTCCTTCGGAAATACCGAAAAAGCATTTAGTTTCAAGGTGTCCTTTTACGAGGAAATCAACAGCGAAGAAGTACCCCTCGCAGGCGCGCAGTTTATATACACCGGCGGCGTCTGCCCCGGTTCCGATGCGGAAGCCCCGGCGGGAGGCACACTGATGTTGGACGGCGCGGGAAGCGCGGAATTCAAATTGAAGCACGGCCAGAGTATCACCATAGAAG
Organism: Oscillospiraceae bacterium; assembly: GCA_009785015.1. Next base: position 1,689 of record WQXD01000286.1, read on the forward strand.
CGGTGTCGGTTGACTGTCTGATACAAATCGAAGAAGAAGCCCCGAGTTACACGGCGTTCTTTAAAGACAGCGAACAGGGCGAGGAATTGCGTGAAGGCAGTAATACCGGTATATTAAATATGACGGAGTCCCCGCGTTTTATCGGATTTACCAATATAAGGCACAGTGTGCCGCCGACCGGAATCACTGCAGGCGACGCGAATATCCCCCTTTTCCTGCTGGCGATTTTGGCAGGGTCAGGGTTCGCGTACTTCGCGGCCAATATCGTTTACCGCCGTTTCCGTAACCAAAAAAATCCGAGTTAATCGGTTTTGACCAAACATTCTACGATTTCGCCCCAATAGACCCTGTGATAATCTTTATTCGGATAGTTGGCGTCAATTGTCCCGTCGATAAAGTTTCCGGGGTCTATATCCTGATAATATAATTTTTTGCATGTCATCACAATTTCGGCCTCGCCAAATGCAACCGCTTTGCCGTCAAACCCGCCGACGTCGACGGGCGTCAGGCCGGACTCCTCTATTTTGTCGCTGTCCCTGCCGCTTTTCGTGCCCAGAATATTCAGCGCCTTTCTGTATTCGCCTGAAAAAAACGACAACGTGTAATAGTCGGCTTCTTCCATAAACTCATATGTGTACCTGACCGGGCGTATGACGCAGTTTGCCACCGGCTTGCCCCACATGACGCCCATAAAACCCCAGCTTGCCGTCATCGTGTTTATTTGGCCGCCGCTCTTGTATTTTTTCGCGGTGACCAAAAACCATTTGCCGTCGATCAGCTCAAACACATTGCCCTGCAATTCCTTCGGATTTATTTTTGTATAACCCATAAAACATGCCCTCTCTAATCATATATATTTTTTATTTTCCCGCTGCTCTTGACAATACCACAAAAATCCTGTATAATCAAGCTTAAATTTGTAAATTCTTTGAATTTTAAGGGGGCAGATTTTATGAAACACCTCAAAAACGCGGTCCTGATTTTCGGGCTTGTATTGTCCGTATTCATGCCGGCGCTTTTATCCGGCTGCCGGCAAGCCGAGACAAGCAGGGAATCCTCTGTCAACCCGGGCGGCGACGTCTCCGAGACGCAAAACCAAATTTCCGCCAAAGACAGTATCCCCATAACCGATTTCGGCGGCGGGACATTCAATTTTTTCATGTGCGACGTATTTTTCACCCGCCGCGACATCATCGCCGAGGAAACCACGGGGGAAGCGCTCAACGACGCGAAATACAGGCGTTTTGTGACGATAGAAGACAAATACAACATGAAAATCGACCTTTTGTACATGGGGGACCCCGGCCAGACCTTTAATTATCTCAATAAAAGCATGCTGACCGACGATGTGAGATATGACCTGACGCACGTCCACGCGAGCAGCATCGTCCAGGTCGTATCGGCGGGGCTCCTGACAGATCTGAAAAACCTCGCATACCCCGGCTTCGGCGATCCGTGGTGGAACAAAAACCTCATGGAATCCATGACGGTCCAAAACGTGCTGCTGCTCTCCCCGAGCGCAATCGAGCTCCCGTATTCGTCCGCCGTTTGTTTCAACAAACAGATGGTGCAGGACAACGGCATGGAAAGCCCTTACGACCTCGTCAAGAGCGGCGACTGGACGATGGATAAATTTTACGAATTGTGCTCGATGGTTTCAAAAGATTTAAACGGCGACGGCAAATGGGACAAAGAGGACCAGTACGGTTTCACGACGCAAAATTCATGGATGCTTAAAAGTTATTTGTACGCCGGAAACCATACCATTTTGGTAAAAGACGAAAACGACGTCCCCCGGCTCAATACGGATTACCCTCACCTTTCCCAAATCGTCGAAAAAATGATGAACCTGTTTTTGCAAAAAGATGTTTCATATATGTATGATTCGTCAAATGAAACCGATTTCCCGATATCGATGAGCAGCGGCAGGATTTTCGCCATAGGGCTGCATCTCGCCGAGGTGGCTTATCTGCGCAACAGCGACGTCGATTACGGCATAGTCCCGCTGCCCAAGCTCGACAAAGCGCAGAAAAATTATACCGGAATATCATGGGGAGGTTTTTTCGGCATACCCAAGAACGCCTCCGATTTGGAAATGAGCGGGCTCATATTCGAGGCGCTCTCCGCTGAAAGCTACTATTCGATCCTCCCGATTTTCAAGGAGCAGCAGCTGAGCATAAAATTTACCCGCGACGAAGAGTCGATAGAAATGCTCGACCTCATATATGACAACATGATATACGATATGGCCCCCAACTATTCCACGCTCGACCCGTATACGAATATACTCTTTGAGCTGTATCAGAAAAAAAGTTCGGACGTCATATCGCATATGGAAAAAAACGAACAGAAACTGCAGGGCGCCTTGGACAAGATAATCGAGTCCTACGACGCCTACGCGGGATGATATTTTTTCACGTAAACTCTTGAAAATCGTCTATGGCCTTTTCCATGTTTTGCTGGACTTTCGGCAGGATCTTTTCGTATGCCGACACAAAATCGACGCTCTTTTTCTCGGTTATGCTCCCGAACATGTCAAATATCCCGCCCCAGTTGTACACATGGCCCAAATCGTAACAGCGGCTGCCGAATATCAAGTCGAGCATTTCCCCGGATTCGTCGTCCCTCATGAGCTTGGTTTTGAGCGATACGTCGTAATACGCCGGCCTGAGCGTGTAATAGCTCTCCGCGGTGAGCGCCTCGAGGATGATTCCCGTCCTTTCGGGGTCGGAGGTCACCGGGATGCTCACCGAAGTGGTGCACCACGCGTGCACGGCGTTGTAGTATTCGCTTTGCGTTTCGTCGTATTTCGGGTTGGGGAGTATGCCGAAATTGCACTCGGCCTCGCGAAGCAGCGTCACCCTGTTCATTCCGGTGTACAGATAAAGTCCGCGTTTTTCCGCGAGCATCTGAAGCTGGTAGTCCCAGATATCCGCGTATTTTGACGCGTAGTCCTGCGCCACGATTGTGTTTTGGCGGTCGTTGTATATATTGATCCATTTTTCATATGAGGCCCCTATAATCGGGTCGGTTATATTCAGAAC
>WQXD01000287.1 GCA_009785015.1 Oscillospiraceae bacterium
AATGTAAATTCATGTATAACCATGGTTTTCGGGTCGATGACGAACGCGGCGAAGGCAATTGACGCGGACTGGACGGGAAATGCGGGCGAGTCCGCCCGCACCCTTATGTATCGGATATTCAAGGGAAACGAAGTCCGCGAAGAGGTGCTGCATGGCTATATCGCCATACTCAGGCAAAAAATCAGCCCCGAATATACCGAAACCGAAAACATCAATAAAACTAATTCGGATTCTTTTAAGTGAGAGGGTAAGGTAAACAAAAATGGCGGCAATCGGAGTAAATTTTAAAACTCTTCGCAGTACGGCGGAGGGAATAAAAAATTTCTGCCTGTATCAGGACGACCAAATGCGCCAAGCGGATTTTGATATAAAGTCAATGCTGAGTTCCGACTGGCTCGGAGCCGACGCGCTGGAGTTTTCCAAAAAATGGGAAGGCGTCCATGCGAATGGTTCCCAGGCGGCGAAGTTTAAAAATTCGCTGCTTGAATTCGGCGAATTTCTCATGACCTGCGTAAACGAATACCAGATGGCGCAGACGCGCGCAATCGACGAGGCAATCACGCTCCGGGCGGCTTTGATGCCGGATTAGTTCTCCAGAAAGTTTTCTATCGCCTTCTGCATCGCGGCGTCGATTTTGGGCAGGATTTTTTCGTACGCCGAGACGAAATCGGTGTTGTTTTTTTGCAGGGGCAGAGAAGAAAACATGTCAAATACCCCTCCCCAGTTGTACACATGCCCCAAATCGTAACAGCGGGTATCGAATATGAGGTCGAGCATTTCCTCCGATTCGTTGTCCCTCAAAAATTTTGTCTTGAGCGACGTCTCGTAATATGCGGGGCGCAGGCTGTAATAGCTCTCCGCGGTGAGCGCCTCTAAGATTATCCCCGTCCTCTCGGGATCGGCGGTGGTCGGTATGCTTACTGCGGTGGTGCACCAGGCGTGGACATGGTTGAAATATTCTTTTTGCGATTCGTCGTTTTTCGGGTTGGGAAGTATCCCGAAATTGAAATCATACGTGCGCAGCGTGGTGACCCTGTCCATGCCCGCGTACAGCCATAGCCCTCTTTTTTCGCTGAGCACGTCCAATTGGTACATCCAGATATCCGCGTGTTTGGAATTCCAGTCCTGCGCCACCCAGGTGTTGTCGCGGTCGTTGATCAGAGTTATCCACTTTTCGTACGATGCCTGTATGACCGGATCCGTTATATTCAAAACAGGCATATCTTCCGCGTCCTTCGTGACCACGAAATGCCCCGAACTCACGATATTGCCGTGTATCGTATGCCCCGCGGTGAGCATCCTGTAGGCGTCCAAGTCGGTCATTTTGCCGTCTCCGTCGATGTCCTTTGATACGTCTTTGGCCATATCCCACATTTTGTCTATGGTCCATTTCCCCTCTTTGACGAGCTTGTACGGGTCTTCCAGTCCCTGCTCCTGTATGAGGTCCTTGTTGAACAAAAATATGAACAGGGCGTCTTTGTCGATGATGAGCAAGTCGCTGATGGTGAACATCAGTTTGCGCCCGATGGAAAGCTGTTCGTTTGCCCTCTGGTCCCACCAGGGTTTTTCGAGGTCTATATACGCGGTTTGTTTGAGATCCAGCAGCGAGCCGTCCTGGGCGAGCTGGGCCGTGGCCCCCTGGAGGGGCACTGTAAACACGTCGTATGTGCCGTCGCCGGAAGTTATGCTCTTTTTTGCGTCATTATACTGGGAACCGGAAAGTTTCGCGCTTATCTTTATATTATATTTTTCCTCGACTGACCTGTTCCTGTAATAGACGGCGTCCTGTATGGCGTCCCCAGTTTCCTCTTCCACATACAGGTCCTTTGAATACCAGTACGGGTTATACGCGGTGCTGTTTCCAAGAAATGTGAATTCGTAGCCTCCGAAATCCCTGTCGCCGGGCACATCCGGCAGAAGTTTTTCCGCCGTCGTGCCTTGTTCGCCGGCGTTTTCGTTTTCGCCCGCGGCCTGCTCTCCGCTCGGGCCGGTATTGCCCTCTGCCACGTCTTTTGCGCAGGAAGCGGCGCACAGCCCGAAAAGCGCCGCCGAGATCAAAATCAAACATATTTTTTTCATCAGGAAAAAGCCTCCTCAATTTTTTTTGGATATTTATTATTCTATAACAAAAACAAATTTTTGTCAACATTGCGGCAAAATAAAAATATTTACATTTAGGCTGTTTATTTTTCGCGCGGATTATAGTAAAATAATACACAGACGCGAAAAAAATAAATAATAAAGGGGTGTTGTATTAAGATGAACGCCATACCGGTTGAAACTTCGGCGAGGCATGTGCACCTGACCGAAAAAGACGTAGCGGCGCTGTTCGGAGAGGGGCATTCCCTCACATTCAAAAAGATGCTTTCGCAGCCCGGCCAATTCGCCTGCGAGGAAAGGGTCGATATAATCGGCCCGAAAAAAGAGATCAAAAACGTGATTATTTTGGGCCCGGTGAGGTCCGCCACGCAGGTCGAAGTGTCTCTGACCGACTCGAGGACGCTGGGAGTTGACGCGCCTGTCAGGGAATCGGGGGACCTCGCAGGCAGCGCAGCCTGTACAATCGCCGGCCCGGCGGGAAAATTGGAAATCAAGGAGGGACTCATCGCCGCCAAACGCCACGTGCATTTAAGGCCCGAAGACGCCGAAAAAATCGGCGTGCGGGACAAAGAGATCGTGCAGGTGAAGATAAAAAGCGAAAACAGGGGCGCGATACTCGGCGATACGATAGTCCGGGTAAATGCGGACTATATGCCATTCATGCATATTGATACCGACGAGGCAAACGCCTGCGGGGCCGCGGGCATTGTCGAAGGCGAAATAATTAAGTGATCACAAGTATCAGTCGAAAAGGAGATGTGTTGAACAAATGAATGAATTTTCACACGAAGTCGAAAATATGTGTTCGGTGGCCAAAGGCCCCGACCACGGGCCCGCCCCGATCCCCGAAGAAGGCAAATGGGTCAAGGCGTATGAAATAAAGGATATTTCGGGATTTTCCCACGGCGTGGGCTGGTGCGCCCCGCAGCAGGGCAGCTGCAAACTGACGCTGAACGTCAAAAACGGCATAATCGAGGAAGCCTTGGTCGAGACCATCGGCTGCTCCGGCATGACCCATTCGGCGGCGATGGCGGCCGAGATACTGCAGGGAAAAACCCTGCTGGAAGCCCTCAACACGGATTTGGTGTGCGACGCGATAAATGTGGCCATGCGCGAAATATTCAAACAGCTCGCATACGGCAGATCGCAGACCGCTTTTTCAGAGGGCGGCTTGCCGATCGGGGCCTCGCTTGAGGACCTGGGCAAGGGACTGCGCTCCCAAGTGGGTACGATTTTCGCCACAAAAGCCAAGGGCGTCAGATACCTCGATATCGCCGAGGGCTATATACTCTCGCTCGCCTTGGACGACAAAGACGAAATCATAGGCTATAAGTTCGTGCATCTTGGCAAGATGATGGACGCGATAAGAAAAGGCGAGGACCCGAAAGAAGCCTATGAAAAAAATATAAGCCGGTACGGGCGGTACGAAAAAGAAGACGGCGCGGTCAAATATATCGACCCCAGAAAGGAATGAGGAGGGAAAAAAATGCCAGTTTTTGAAGGTTATGATAGAAGAATAGGCAAAATAGAAAAAAGCATCAAAGAATACGGTTTTTCTTCGCTCGACGAAGTGAAAGAATACACATTGAAGAAAGGGATCGACGTCGAAAAAATTGTAAAGGGAATCCAGTCGATAGCCTTTGACAACGCGGTCTGGGCGTATACCTTGGGCTGCGCCATCGCCTTAAAAACAAACAAAACCTCCGCCCCGGAGGCAGCCGCCGCAATCGGTGCCGGGCTGCAGGCGTTCTGTATCCCCGGTTCCGTGGCCGAATCCCGGGAAGTGGGGCTCGGGCACGGGAACCTCGCGGCCATGCTGCTTTCCGATGAGACGAAGTGCTTCTGTTTTTTGGCCGGTCACGAATCGTTTGCCGCGGCCGAGGGCGCCATCGGGATCGCAAAAGCGGCCAACAAGGTGAGAAAAGAGCCGCTCGGGGTCATCTTAAACGGTCTGGGCAAAGACGCCGCCTATATCATATCGAGGGTCAACGGCTTCACCTACATCGAAACGGAATATGATTTCGCCTCGGACAAGCTGACCGTGGTCCGGCAAGTCCCGTTTTCAAGCGGCGCGAAAGCAAAAGTGAGGGTATACGGGGTAAACGACGTGCTCGAGGGCATCGCGGTGATGAAAGAGGAAAAAGTCGACGTCTCGATCACCGGCAATTCGACGAACCCCACCAGATTCCAGCATTTGGTCGCGGGGACTTACAAAAAATGGACGTCGGAGCACGGCAGAAAGTATTTTTCGGTGGCCTCGGGCGGCGGCACGGGAAGGACGCTCCATCCCGACAATATGGCGGCGGGTCCCGCTTCCTACGGGCTGACCGATTCCATGGGGCGTATGCACGGCGACGCGCAGTTCGCCGGGTCTTCCTCAGTTCCGGCGCACGTCGAGATGATGGGGCTTATCGGCATGGGCAACAATCCCATGGTGGGCGCGACCGTCGCGGTCGCGGTCGCCATCCAGGAAGCGCAAAATTAGGTAAAATATAGTACAGGGGGCACAAATATTTATGAAATTGTTTATTCCGGGCCCGGTGGACGTCGCCGGCGACGTTCTGCAGAAGATGGCGACGCCGATGATAAGCCACCGCGGCAAAGAAGCGAGCATACTGCAAAA
>WQXD01000288.1 GCA_009785015.1 Oscillospiraceae bacterium
CCGTTTTCGTAATTGAAATATTCGTATATGTCGAGCGCGGCCTGCTCCATGTGCCCTTCGAGCGCTCCGCCCTCCATGAATTTTTCGGGCAGTATGCCGAGTGTTTTTCCGTTTATCGTGTATTCGATGTATTTGCAGTCGAGCCCGAATTCTTCGCGCAGTCCCTTGTTGTCGTAGATATAACTGTATTCGGGCTTTACCTTGACTTCTATCGAATCAATCTGCCACAGCATATCCGGGGTTATACGGTCAAACCAGCGGTCGAGGTCAAAGTATTCCAAAAGGGCGGCGTAAAGCGACTTGTTTTTGAATTCGATATACTTTGTGCCGTCTTCGGCGGTGTTTACCCCGTAATCGGGCTCCGGCTCTTTTTGCGTTTCGACCGTCGATTGGACATTCTCTTCATCCTCCGCAAAGTTTTCGCCGGTGAACATGGGCAGCTCTTCATACGGTATGCCGTTGGTTTCGTACATATAGATCAGCTCGTCTCCGGTCAGTTCCGTATAAATTTCCAAAATGCTCAACAGAAAAAACAATTCCCTGCCGCTCGCATGCGGGTCGCAGATATATATGGGCACACTTTCGCATATCGGATACGTTGCGATCGCTTCCGCGAATGCTTCATTTATCTTATCGCCCCAATCGTGGGAATCGAAACCGGTCAGATCTATCAGAGTGTAATAGGCCAGCATTTTGTCACGGTCCCTTTGGTTTGTGATACCGGCCAGTATCTTTTCCTCGAAGAACGTCTTTTCGATAATCGGCGGCACAAACAGCGCAACCGGTTCCACGGGGTTTTGGATCTCTGCGGTGGTTGTCTGCGTATTTTCCGCATTTGAGCCCGCGTGGTGCGCGCCGGGTCCGGGATTATCGGCGGTTATAAAGCGGGGCAGCATATTTACGAGTCCGATCACAAGTACAATCGCGGCGGCTGCCGAAACTATTTTCAATATGCCGAATCCCGGCTTTTCGCTTTTCTTGTTTTTTTCAAACCTCAATGTGGTATCGATCAGTTTCGCGAGGGTTTCATCGTCTATAGCTTCCAAAAAATTTTTGTCGTTCATATCGACACTCCTCCTTTTATCAAAAATCTCTTTATTTTGTTTTTCAGGCTGTTTATGCGTTTGTCGACTGCGTTCCGGGTGATTTTGAAATTTTTCGCGATTTCTTCCGGCGGGTAAAAGAGAATAAACCTCATCGTGAATAACACGGCTTCTTTTTTTGTCAGTTTTTCGAGTATGTTTTTGACAAGTTTTTCATATTCGATTTTGTCTTCGATTTCGTTCTCAAAACTCGCGGGCTCCGCCAGAAAAGCGATGTTGTCGTCTCCGATCAGCTCTCCGGTCCTGCGCGCGTTGGTTTTGGCGTAGTTCAACGCCGCCGAACGCGCGATTATCGTCACGAAAGCCGCCATGCTCCCGCGCGTTTCGTTGTATTGCCGCAATTTTTCTATCAGCTGCAAAAACACCTCATTCACGCAATCGTCTATGTATGAGCCCTGGCCCGCGCTTGTCAGGATTCTCGCGGTTATTTTTCGTATTTGCGTGTAGTACCTGTCATAGAATTTGTCGTTTACCTCGAGTATTTCGTCGCCGGTATCGCGCATATCTTTTATGTCTTCCACGTTTAAACTCCCTTCGGTCTGCTTTTGTATTTTGACGCGTCTATAATATATATACAATATGTATCCGCGAAATCTTATGAACAAATTGTAAACAATTTGAAAGGCATATTTGCATATAAAATAATTTAACTTTTTGTTGTTGCAAAATATATAAAAATGAGTTAGAATATAGGGGTAAGCAGCATTGATTTAAGATAATTGTAAGGATTGGTTTGGGAATTATGATCGAAAAAATAAAAAGCGCGGATGTGGATTATTTGTTTGAGGCTCTTATGGTCCTTGAAAATATCGAAGAATTCTATAATTTTTTCGACGATATATGCACGGTCGCGGAAGTTTTGGAAATGTCAAAAAGGCTCAAGGCGGCAAAAATGCTCAGAGCCGGCATAGTTTACAGCGAGATCTCGGAGATCACGGGCCTCAGCACCGCTACGATAAGCAGGGTCAACAAATGTCTCAAATACGGCGGCGGGGGATATGAAACCGCTCTCGGAAGGCTTGAAAAAAATGAACCCTGAAAACGGCTTCGGCGTGCTGGCGAGATATTACGACGCCTTGAATTTCGGCGCCGACTACAAAAAAGTGGCGGACTATATAGAAGAAGTTTTCAGGCTGTATCAAAAAAAGCCGGAACTTGTCTTGGATGTGGCCTGCGGGACCGGAAGCCTCACGCTCGAGCTGAAAAAAAGGGGCTATGACATGACGGGCCTCGATCTCTCCGCCGACATGCTCGCAGCGGCAGCCGCCAAAAAAAACACAAAAGACATCCTCTGGTTAAACCAGGATATGGCTTCTTTTGAGCTGTACGGCACGGTGGATGCGGCGGTGTGCTGCTTTGACAGTTTGAATTATCTCACCGAGCCCGGCGAAGTAAAAAAATGCTTCGCATCGGTGCACAATTATCTGAACCCCGGCGGGTTGTTTGTTTTCGATGTGAACTCGAAGCACAAATTCGAATCTGTATACGCCAATAGCAATTTCATAATCGAAAACGCCAAAAAAAAGGTTTTTTGTTCATGGCGGAACAGCTACCGCAAAAAAACCGGAACCTGTGATTTCCATATCACTTTGTTTACCGGCCTCCCCGACGGGAGCTATATGCGCCATGAGCAGACGCAGAAGCAAAAATATCACAGCGGCGAATTTCTGACAGATGCGCTCTTAGGGGCGGGCTTTGAGGATATAAATATCTTTTATGATTTTGAGCTTTCCGCAAAGCGCACAGCCCAAAAAAACATCGGCAGACTCTGTTTTGCCGCGAGCAAGCGCGAAATGAAAGGAGGTGGGGGGTAATATGCAGATAAACAGGCTTTTTGAAATGGTGTATATTTTGATGGACAGGAAAAAAATGACCGCCAAAGAGCTTTCGGACCATTTTGAGGTTTCGCAGAGGACCATTTACAGGGATATAGACGTGCTGGGCGGGGCGGGCATCCCGGTGCTGGCAAACAAGGGCAAAGGCGGGGGTATCGAGCTCCTTGACGATTTTATGCTCAACAAATCGGCATTTTCGGAGCAGGAACAAAATGAGATCGTATTCGCGCTGCAGAGTTTCAGATCTTTAAAGGCGGTGAATGCGGACAGCGTGTTAAAAAAGCTGAGCGCCATATTCAACAAGGACGCCATAAACTGGATCGACGTGGATTTCGCCGAATGGTCGGCCGACGGAAAGGAAAAATTCGACACGGCGAAATCGGCGATATTGGACAAACGCTGCCTTTCATTCGACTATTTCGGCACAAACGGCGAAAAAACCCACAGAACCGCATATCCCATGCAGCTCTGGTTCAAGCACAGGGCCTGGTACATGAAGGCGTTTTGCCTGATGCGCAGGGATTACAGGCTGTTTAAGATGTCCCGCGTAAAAAATTTGTCCGTCTCTTCAAGTGAGAGCAATTTTGAAATTGCAGATCTGTTTGAACTCGAGATAATCCAGCCCAACACGCGCAACAAATCCGGCGAATTTTACTATGAGGATCCCGAAGGGGCGGTTTTCTCCGATCAGAAGACAAAAAACCCGAAAAACAACGTGGATTTGAAACTGTTGGTCGACGCTTCGCTCGCCCACAGGGTTTTCGACGAGTTCGACGAAAAGGAAATAAAAACGGATGAAAACGGCAATTTTCTGATCAATGCGATATTTCCCGAAGACGAGTGGCTGTATGGCTATATATTGTCCTTCAACCACAACGCAAAAGTGCTCGAGCCGCTCTATTTCAGGGACAAAGTGATAGACAAGCTCCAAAAAACGCTGATGAAATATTTGTGAAAGAGTCGTGAATTCTATTTTTATGGATGCAGACCAAAAAAAAGAAACAAAACGGATACTTCTGACCCTGCGCTTTGACGGCGGCGGGTTTTACGGCTGGCAGGCGCAGGGCGGGGGCAATACGGTCCAGCAGACCGTACAGGACGCGGCGCAGTCGGTTTTCGGCGAGAGACCCGGCGTTTCGGGCTGCGGGCGCACCGACGCCGGCGTGCACGCATACGGATACTGCTGTCATTTGGACATAAAAAAAGAATTTCCGTCGGAACGGCTGGCAAACGCGCTCAACAAATATTTCGCCTCCAAGAGCATAAAGATATCCGTAACCGGCGCGAGGGAAGTCGACTCCGGGTTCCATTCGAGGTATTACATCAAATCGAAGGAATATATCTACAAAATCCAAAACAACGCCTACAGGGATCCGTTTTATATCGGCAGGGCGCTCTATTATCACAAGCCGCTCGATCTGGACAAAATGCGCGAAGCGGCGAAATATATCGCGGGGCGTCACAATTTCGCCTCTTTCATGGCCGACAGATCGGATATACCGGCCGAAGGCGCTGTTAGGACAATATATAAAATCGAAATAGAAACCAAAACTTCGGAGATGGGCACCAACATTGTGGAAATATGCATCGCCGCCAGCGGATTTTTGTATAAGATGGCGAGGATAATAGCGGGGACGCTTGTCGATGTGAGCGAGAAAAAAATCGCCCCGGAGGATTTGCCCGATATAATAAATGCGCGAAACCGGAGCCGGGCGGGCAGGACCCTGCCCTCCCACGGATTGTATCTGAACCGGATAGAATACAAAAACGAATGTGAA
>WQXD01000289.1 GCA_009785015.1 Oscillospiraceae bacterium
ACTGTCAACCCCTATTTGGGATTCGACGGGATCAAGCCCTTTATCGATAACTGCGAAAAATTCGACAAATCCATATTTGTGCTCGTGAAAACCTCGAATGCGTCGTCGGGGGACTTTCAGGATATCATCGCAGACGGCGCGCCGCTGTACGAGAGGGTGGCAAAAAAAATATTGGAGTGGGGAAAAAGCGGCAATATCGGCGCGGTGGTCGGCGCGACTTATCCGGCTCAGCTCGCCGGTTTGCGGCAGATTATGCCGGATACGTTTTTTTTGGTTCCGGGTTTCGGGGCCCAGGGGGGAAGCGCCGCCGATGTAAAACCCGCCTTCGACAATTTTGGCGGGGGCGCGATTGTCAATTCATCGCGGGCGATAATGTGCGCCTGGACAAAGTACGGCGACGGCGAGAATTTCGGCAGGCGGGCGAGGGAAGAAGTGGAACGCATGAGGGACGCGATAACGGGAATTTAAAAATTTATCATACAGGAGAAGTTTTTTATGAATAATATAAATAAAAGGATATTATCCGCACTTGTCGTATTCGCGGTGATTTTCGCGGGCCTGGCGCTCTTTGTTTCGTGTGAAGACGAAATCGAAACATTTTTGAATGAGGATCTGCTCGGGGAGGAATACAGCAAAGATTCCACATGGGCGATTTACTGGTATCTCTGCGGGAGCGATTTGGAAACCGAAGCCGGATTCGCGACGTCGGATTTGTATGAAATGATGGAAGTGAGCCTTCCCGACAACGTGTTCGTCGTGATTCAGACGGGGGGATCCGAAGTGTGGCATAACGATTTTGTGGATGAAAGTGCCATATGCCGTTTCGTATATGCCGGAGATGAGCTCTATCCTGTCGAAACCCTGCCTTCGCAGAATATGGCAAGCAAAAAAACATTTGAGGATTTCCTGCGTTTCTGCGACGAAGAGTTCCCCGCCGACCATCAGGCGGTGATTTTGTGGGATCACGGCGGCGGAAGCGTCGCGGGGGTGATTTACGACGAGATCTACGGCGGCGACGCGCTGTCGCTTTCGGATCTGCGGGGCGCGTTCGAGTCGGTTTTTAAATTATCCGGGCAAAATCCGCCGATTGAGCTGATAGGATTCGACGCCTGCCTTATGGCTACGATTGAAACCGCTTGCACATTCCGGGACATCGCCAAATACATGGTCGCCTCAGAAGAAACCGAGCCGGGCTGCGGCTGGAATTATTCGGGGTTTTTGCAGGCTCTCGCCGATAATCCGGGGCTCAACGGCGCGATGCTGGGAAAAGAAATATGCGACTCTTATGTTATCGGCTGCGAAGAAATCGGCCAGAGCGGGGAAATCACGCTCTCCGTGGTCGATCTGACCCGGATTTCGCCGTTGGTGGCGGCATATAACAACGCCGGGATAGAAAAGCTGGCGGCGGCCTGGCAAAATTCCAATGTTTTGACTTATTTGGGGCGCAGCGCGGACTCCGCCGAAAAATACGGCCCGAACGACAAATACGAAGGATACACGAATATGGTCGACTTGGGCGACTTGGCGCGCAATTCCGCCGAATATATCCCCGAAACCGCCAAAACCATAACAGATACCCTAAACAACTGCGTGGTGTACAAAATAAACGGCCCCTACCGCTCGCAGGCAAGCGGTTTGTCGTGCTATTATCCCTACGATATGGACAAAAGCACATTTGACGATTACAAAGGCGTTTCGGTGAGCCCGGCGTACAAATATCTGTATGAATATCTGATAACCGGCGAACTCACCGGGGAAGGATGGCGCTATGCCCAGAATATGCAATATGAGGAGGTTTTGTCGTTTGAGGTTCCGGAAAACCCGGATGTGTCCGATTACGGCAAACCGGACTCGGTGCCTACGATTCAAAACAGCGGATTCGATCTGGAGGATTATCCGGTATATATCGACAACTACGGCAATGCGGTTTTGGATTTGGGATTCAAAGCAGCGGATATTTTGTCGGGCGTTTATATCGAGCTGGCGTATTATGACGAAGAAGACGGCTTTATGTTGTTTTTGGGCAAGGACAACGATGTCGACTGCGACTGGGAAAACGGTATATTCAAAGACAATTTCAGAGGGGTATGGGGCGCAATCGACGATTATGTGGTCTATATGGAACTGACATATGAAGGCGACGACTACAACCTGTATTCGGTCCCGATTTTGTTGAATGGGGCAAAATGCACGCTGCGGGTCTGTTATGACTACAAAACACAAACATGGGAAATCCTGGGAGCGAGGCGCGGGCTTGAAGAAAACGGTATGTCGGACAGGAATTTAATCGAGCTCAAACCGGGCGACACGGTCACGACGCTGCATTATGTGAGCGATATCGACGACGACGAGATAACCGAAATAGAAATAGACGAATTCACCGTGACCGCATCCACATCCTTCGGCGAAACGGATTTGGGCGACGGCACGTTTATTCTGCTTTTTGAAATGGTGGACGCGCGCAATGATTCCATGTATTCGGAAGCCGTTCTGATAACTGTGGATGACGGCGATATCTATATGGGGTGAATTGAGGGGGGTATTTATGATTGCGGCATGCGATATAATATCAAATGAAAAACTGACGGCGGAATATGAGATTTATTCCATGACAATAGACGCCCCGAAGGCCGCACAAGAGGCGCGGCCGGGGCAGTTCCTGCATGTAAAGTGCGACGGCCTGACACTTCGCCGCCCCATCAGCATAGCGGGCGCGAAAAACGGGCGGCTCGAAATATGCTACGATGTGAGGGGCAAGGGCACCGCCTGGATGGCGGGTCTGCGGAGCGGCGATAAAATCGACTTCATCGGGCCGCTCGGAAACGGCTTCGATGTCTTTGGGGCTTCAAGAAAAGTGCTGCTGGCCGGGGGCGGCGCCGGGGTTTTTCCGCTGCGCTTCGCGGCCGGGATTTTAGGCGATGACGCCGTTGCGGTTTTGGGATTCAGGACAAAAGGGCTTGTGACATTTGAAAAAGAATTCGCGGAGTGCAAAAGCGAATTGCATATCACAACCGACGACGGGTCATACGGAAAAAAAGGTTTTGTCACCGACGCTGTAAAAGAAGTGCTCGACAGCCGCGAAATAGGGCTGATCATGACTTGCGGGCCGAAAATCATGATGGAAGCCGTCGCCCTCGAAGCCGCGGGGAGAAATATAAGGTGCCAGGTCAGCTTAGAGGAACGCATGGCCTGCGGAGTGGGCGCTTGCCTTGCCTGCGCGTGCAGGGTAAAAAACTCGAATAAAAGGGTCTGCGCCGACGGCCCGGTATTTTTGGGGGATGAGGTGGATTGGAATTGGTGAAAAACAATGCGGAATTGGATCTTTCAGTTGAGATCGCGGGGCTCAGATTAAAAAATCCGGTGCTCACGGCTTCGGGGACGTTTGGTTTCGGGCGCGAATATTCTCAATTTTACAGCCTGTCCGAGCTGGGGGCGGTGACGACCAAAGGAATTTGCAAAAATCCCAAGGAAGGCAACAAAACCCCGCGCGTCGCCGAGACCCCGGGCGGGATGCTCAACGCGATAGGGCTGCAGAATCCGGGCGTGAAATATTTTATCGAAAACGACCTGCCGGAGCTAAAAAAGCACGACACGAAGATAATCGCGAATATATTCGGCGCAACCATCGATGAATACTGCGAAGTCGCGGAGATTCTTTCGGGAGAAGCCATAGACATGCTCGAGATGAACATATCCTGCCCGAACCTCGAAAAGGGCAAAGGGGGGATATATTTCGGAACTGACCCGAAATTGGCGGAAAAAATAACCTCAAAAGTAAAAAAGCGCTCAAAAAAGCCGCTGTCCGTCAAATTGTCGCCGAATGTCACGGATATAACCGAAATCGCGAAGGCGGCGGAAAACGGCGGGGCGGACTGCATATCGATGATAAACACCCTTGTGGGGATGAAAATAGACATAAACACAAAACGCCCTGTTTTAAAAAACAACATAGGCGGGTTGAGCGGCGGCGCGATAAGGCCCGTAGCCGTCAAAATGATCTGGCAGGTGAGATCCGCCGTCGGGCTTCCGATAATCGGAATGGGCGGGGTGGAAAACGCGGAGGACGCAATTGAACTCATGCTGGCGGGGGCGGACGCGGTGGCGGTGGGCACCGCTTCATTCGGGGATCCGCGCGCGGTTTTGAAAGTTGCCGCCGGGATTGGGGACTATATGGCAGAAAATGGCATAAAATCCGCCCGGGAAATAACGGGAGCTGTAAAAATATGGCGATAGTGAAAAAAATAGTGAAAAAATTATTAAATAAAAATCAAAAACCTATTGACTAAATCATATTTTTGTTATAAAATGTAGGTGTGAAGCGATTTTGCTGATTATATTAAATCTTGGAGGAACCATGCAGGAAAATAATTTTGACGACGACATGGAGATGACCGATTCGGAAGATGTGGATGTGTACACTCTGACCGACGAGGACGGAACCGAAAGCGAATTTGAGTTGTTGGGGCGCCATGATGAAAACGGGCAGTCCTATGTCGCGCTCGCCCCCGTGGACGCTGAGGAAAGCGACGAAGAGGAAGGCAGTTTCATAGTTTTGAAAGTGATCGAGGAAGACGGCGAGGAAATATTCGTAACTATAGAGGACGACGACGAATTCGACCGTATAGCCGACATATTCGAAGACGAATTAATGCAAGACATA
>WQXD01000290.1 GCA_009785015.1 Oscillospiraceae bacterium
AAATTGTCAAATCGTTATATTTTCGTCTTTCGCACATTTTCTTATATACTCCGCCGCCCGGTCATATTCCGCCTCGGAGGCCAGATGTTCCATCATAAACGGTATCTGCCGGGGGAGTTTATGTATCTCGCGCGCAAAGGATCTCATATCGATCCCGCCGGTGCCCGCCACGACTTCTTCCAAAATGACGCTTATCGCCGGTTCTTTTAATTTTATGTCCTTGACGTGCGCGGCGACGATTTTGTCCCCGAACCTTTTTACGCAGTCGCGCACTATATCGCCCGATGAAAAGTACGCCCTGGGGCAGTTTATCAAATTGGCCAAATCGAGGTGCACGCCGAACTGCTCACGGTCGACGGCGCGTATCAGTTTTTCGATCATTTCCGGGCAGTCCACGACGTTGAAGGGGAATATCTCATATGTGAAATACGCCGTTTTCGGTTTTACCGCGCCGATTATAGAGCGCGCGATATCGACCGCGTCGGCGAAAGCGTCGTCCGAAAAATTTTTCGCGGTGAATTTTGAGTTGCCGTTGCCGCTGACGTACGAGCCGAAAATATCCACCGCGCACTTCGCCCCCACTTCCTCAGCCAGATACAGGGCGTTTGTCAGGCATTCAAGGTTGCGCTTCCTCACCGCTTCATCGGTATCCGTGATGTTGTCCCAGAAGCCGACTTCGGCGAGCATGATATCCTCCGCTTCAAACGCTTCCCTTATTTCCCTGATTTTTTCCTTGTCGTTTAAGTCCACATATGGTACATATCCCGCCGTGTATCCCTTTATTTTGTGCGCCTTCGCGATGATGCGCGGGTCGCCGTCGGCTCCGTGGCTTTCGCCCGCCTGCGCCGCCTTTGTGTTTGCCGGAAATATAGGTCCGCCGAATCTTATCATAAAAAATATCCCTCCTGTTATTTTTCGTACATGAGGATATGATAACACAAAAGATAAAGAATTGTCAAGTTTTTTTGTATATAATTTTGGCTCTTGACAAATTTATCCGCCCGTGGTATAATATACTCGTAAGTCAGTAACTCGTAAGTCAGTGAGGTATGTGTATATGTTTGTCGGAAGAGAACGCGAACTCAAAAAACTGAATGAAATGTATAACGGGGATAAATTTGAGTGCGCTGTTATTTACGGGCGCAGGCGTGTCGGAAAAACAACTCTGATACAGGAATTTGTGAAAAACAAAAAGTCTATATACTTTTTATCGCTTGAAACAAGCGAACGCGTCAATCTTGAAAATTTCAGCACGGGCGTTTTGAGTATGGTTATAAAAAACATAAATAATCCGCCGCGCTTTGCAAATTTTACGGACGCTTTTGAGGCGGTCGCGGATTTGGCGGCAAATGAGCGTATTGTGCTTGTGATAGACGAATACCCCTACCTTGCGAACTCCGTGCAGGGCATATCGTCCATAATTCAGGCTCAGATTGATATGCGGCTGAAAAACTCAAAACTGTTTTTGATACTCTGCGGCTCGTCGATGTCGTTCATGGAAAATCAGGTATTGGGGTATCAAAGCCCCTTATACGGCCGAAGAACCGCGCAGTTTAAGATCCAGCCGTTCAGCTTTTTTGAATCCATGCAATTCCATCAGAATTACGACGCCCATGACAATGCCGTAGTGTATGGGATTACAGGCGGCATACCGCAATATTTATCATGCATAGATGATAATAAAAACCTCAGGGAAAATATAATAGACAACTTTTTCGATCCGTCGTCATATCTGTATGAAGAGCCCTCGAACCTGTTAAAGCAGGAATTACGGGAGCCGCAGACATATAACGAAATAATAACCGCTATCGCTACCGGCAGTTCCCGCCTCAATGAAATCTCGACAAAAACCGGATTGGATACGTCGGTATGCAGCAAATATCTGACTTCGCTTACAGCGCTGGGCATTGTAAAAAAAGAGCGTCCGGCATTTGATGAAAAATCCAAAAAGACTATTTACAGGCTCGGCGACAGTATGTTCAGATTTTGGTATCGGTTTGTGCCGCAAAACGTATCGCTGATTCACTCCGGGGCAGGTGAGAGGGCGTATGCCAATATCGAACGGCATATTCCGCATTATATGGGAGAAGTGTTTGAAGAAATATGCAAGCAGTATATGTGGCGGGAAAACACGGCCGAACGGCTGCCGTTCTATTTCCAAGATGCGGACAGATGGTGGGGTACGAATCCTATCAAAAAGAGCGAGCAGGAAATCGACATTATCGCTTATGATGATACGCGAGCTGTTTTTTGTGAATGCAAGTGGACAAATGAGCCTGTCGGGAGCAGCGTCCTCGACGGCCTGATAGAAAAAAGCACGATGTTTTCTTACAGAGAAAAATATTATTTCCTGTTTTCCAAATCGGGCTACACGGAACAATGCGGCAGAAACGCAGGAATAAACACGCGAATGATCGATTTTGTTGACATGGTGTGAAACTTGAAAATACAAACCATAACCTTAAAACACGGGCTGTTTTTGGCCCCAATGGCCGGCATATCCGACAACGCCTTCCGCCAAATCTGCAAAGACGCGGGAGCGGAATATACCGCGACCGAAATGATTTCGGCGAAAGCGGTGAATTTCAAAAACGCGAAAACGTTGAATCTCGCGAAAACAGAGGACCATGAGCTCCCCGCCGCGATCCAGCTGTTTGGCAGCGATGGGGAGAGCATGGCCGGGGCGGCGAAATATCTGTGCGACAATTACAAATGCGCGGCAATAGATATAAACATGGGCTGCCCCGTTCCCAAAATCATCGGGGGCGGCGACGGCAGCGCGCTGATGCGAAACCCGGTTCTCGCAGGCGAAATCATGCGATCTGTGGTAAAGGCGGCGGCCGAATACGGCGTGCCCGTCACCGTAAAAATCCGCGGCGGCTGGAGCGAGCGGGAAAAAAACGCGCCGGAAATAGCCAAAATAGCGGAGGATTCGGGCATTGAGGCGATTTTCATCCACGGCCGGACAAGAGAGCGCATGTACATGCCCCCGGTCGATTTGGAGATAATACGAAAAACCAAAGACGCGGCCAAAATACCCGTGGTGGGAAACGGGGACATATTCAAGGGCCAAGATGCGCAGAATATGAAGGCGCTCACAAACTGCGACGGGGTCATGATAGCCAGGGGGGCGCTCGGCAATCCGTGGATCTTCGGCGAAGTTCTGGCGCTCTTTGAAAACAGGGAATACGCCCCCCCAAAAAAAGCGGAAAAAATGGCGACGATAAAAACGCATCTGGAAAAAATGGTTTTCTACAAAGGGGAGAGGACTGCCACCCTGGAAGCCAGAAAGCACCTGGCATGGTATATAAAGGGCGGAAAGGGGTCGGCGGCGGCGAGGGATAAAATAAACCACTCGGAAAATTTAAAGGAGATGACGGATATCGTTTGGGAGGTCATCTAATTTATTCTCAATGTCACTATTTCCTTGGGCCCCATGATGATTTCCGCTTCGCCGTTTTTGTTTTTTTCGACCCGTTCTCCGCTCCGCTCGTCCATATGCGACTTTTGGATTTGGCCCTTTATTTTTACCGCGCAGTTCTGCGGGACGTTTGTCGGATTGAAAAGGCGCACAATACAGGCTTTGCGGTCTTCGGATATCTTGTACGCGCTGACGGCGATATCAAAATTACCGAGCGAGAGCGTCTGCGCGCCGCAGGGTATTTTTTTTGTCTGGTACGGGTCGGGCAGATAGAACAGCTCTTCGAGCCGGGTGTCCTGGACCGCGGTGCGCCCGCCGGAAAATTTCTTGACGTCGCAGGAAGTGAAATGGACTTCGGGCGGGTTTCTGAACGCTTTGCTCTGCCCGGGAAGGGTTACCGCCACATCCCCGTCGAAGCCGAGCACCGCGAATTCCCCGCTGATTTCCCTGATGAGCTGGTTTTCGGGGCATAAGAAAGTATCCCCGACGATTTCGTCAAACCTTCCGCTGTGGGTTATGAATCCGGTCGAGCGCACCACGGTGAAGGCGAGCGCGGACCTGTTTTCAAAATCGGTCAGATGCTCATATTCGTGCTGCCCCTTTGACAGCACCGCGACGCCTGTCCCGGATTTTTCGTCGCACAGGGCGGCAAAGGAGGTGTTCGGCAGAGTTTTGCTCATGGTGTTAAAGAAGTGGCCGCCGGGGCTGTGCGTCACTATATCGAACGGAATGTCCGCCGTCGAATTTTCGGTTTGTATCCCGGGATTGAAAACAAGGCGTATCCTGTGATCCTTTGCCCTGTTGTCGATTATATATCTCACATACAGTTTTTTGTCGTATTTTTTCAATGTCAATTCGAGTTCGACGGGGCACGTCACCGTTTTTTGGGAGCGCTTTTTGTTTGCGTAGTCATATTCGGCGGGAACTTTCAGCTCATACAAAATCCGGAAAGTTTGGACATATTCGTTGTTTTCGGCAGATATCACCTTTGTGGCGGCGGCAACGGCGGGGTCCGAGGAGAGCAGCGGGGGTGCGCCTTCGTTGTTATACACATATGAGTCGCCCCTGTCGTAGTTTTCCTCGAAATAGATGAAGTTTTCGTATGTTTTGCCGCGGGTTTTGTCGGTCAGGGAGACATTTCCGGCTTTGTCCGCGTTCAGGGCGATAAATTCGTTTTCGATCGCCGGAGAGCCGGCTGTTTTGTTTTGCGCGAGTTTTTCGAGTTTGCCCCT
>WQXD01000291.1 GCA_009785015.1 Oscillospiraceae bacterium
AAACAAAAAACGTATGACGGCGGCGGGGTTTATGTATCTATAGGTTCAAATATACATAATATTTACGTAGGCGCGGAGACGGCGGCAACGCCGAATGGCCGGAAACGGGGCGAGCCGCTGAGCGACGCGTCGTCGCCCACTCACGGTATGGACAAAAACGGAATAACCGCCGTAATTCTCTCGTGTTCAAAGCCTGATTTTACCAAAGCGGCGTGCGGAACAGTGCTTAATTTGAAATTTGGCAATAACATGCTGAAAGACGGAAACCGCGAAAAAGTCCTCACTTTGTTCAGAGTATATTTTGAACGGGGCGGACAGGAAGCGCAGATCAACTGCGTATCGAAAGAAACTCTGGAAGACGCGTCGGCACACCCCGAAAATTACAAAAATCTTGTAGTTCGCGTTTCGGGGTTCAGCGCATATTATACTGCGCTTTCCGATGCAGTCCAAAAAGATATATTGGAGAGGACGGAATATGTGTAAACCGGGATTCAATCTTCCAAAGCCATGACCATATCCACCAACTTTTCGCAGTTGGCAATAAACAATGGGGCCAGTTTGGATTCATTCAGGGATGCCAGCGTATTGTTTTTGCTTTTGAACATTACGTCGAGAGGCCCGTCGCGGAAATCGCCGATCCATACAGCGTCAACCCAGTCGACGACTTTGTTGGCGCAAATCATGTCGATGATTTTTTCGGATTCTTCGTCTCTTGCAAGCTTTGTTTTTAAAACTGTTTCATAATACGCGGGAAGGACATTCGCATACGAATCGCTCGCCATGGCTTCGAGAATCACGCCGGTTCTTTCCAAGCCCTCTTCGGAAGTGGCTTTGGCCGTAAAATAACACGCGCTTCCCGCCATACGGCTGTAGTACCTGTCCTGCGATTCGTCCCACTTGGGATACGGCAGTATGCCGAAGTCCGTTTCCATGCCCCTGAGATATTTCAGCCTGTGCAGGCTGCAGTCGTTGAACAGTGTATTTCCGGCTGTGAACATATCAAACTCGAACATATTGTAATACGTTTCCTGTCCCCACGTTATATCAAAAATTTTGTCTATTACGTTGATAAACCGTTCCGTACCCATCAGATTCTGCGGTATGTCGTCGCCGTCATGCGCAGACGCCCTTACTCCGGCTCCGCACCAAAGTCCGGGCATTACGTCGCTTGACCGGGCGACATACCCCCATGCGTCATTTTTCGTCATCTTTCCGTCTCCGTCCAAATCGTATGTGGCGGTTTTGCACATTTCCGCAAATTTGTCCATTGTCCACTTTCCGGATTTCACCAAGTTGAACGGGTCTTCGAGTCCGTAGGTCTGGAGCAGCTGCTTGTTTGCCAGTACAACATAGCATAAATCATACGCGGTGAAATCGAACGCTCCGACGGCGAAATATTTTTTATTTGCGATCGTCAGCTGCTTATTCATGAAATCGTCCCAGTACGCCTTGCTCAAATCTATGTGCTTGAGCCGGCTGATCTCGTTGATCAAACCCTCCGAGGCGTAACCAAACGAGATGCCCATGATCTGCGTATACAAGTCGTATTCGGTTCCGTCCGCCAAAAGCTGGGTTCTCATAATCGGGTTGCCTGCGCCCTCAACCAATTTTATGCTTATCGTAATATTAAACCTCTCCTCCAAACGTCTGTTTCTCCGGTATATCTCGTCCTGGTATACATCTCCCGTTTCCTCTTCGAAACCCATGCGTCCGTCTAAAAAAGCCTGATTAGGACTCGTCCAGTTCATAATCTTGAATTCATGCCCCTTAAAATCATATTCCCCAAGGTCGTCAACCTCGCTTCTCCCGTTTGTGTCTTCGGAGATATTTTCAGCTGCCGAACTCGTGTCTTGCGTTTCGTCTTTTTTGTTTTCTGAAACCGTCTCATTACAGGCGAAAAAAGACAGCATGACAAACGCCGCAACAAGCAGGCACGCAAGTGTTTTTTTCATAAAATCTGCCTCCTAATTTTACAATTTCAAACTTTCACTAAATTTTTTATATACTCAAAATTCTGCTCAACGCTCGCTTCGGCGCCTATGGAAGTTTCGTCCTGTTCCGCTATTATCCACATATCCGTATCGTTTACGTTTTTTGCGGTTTTTATAAATTCATACACTTCCCCGAAATCCACAATGCCCCTGCCGAGCTCCGTGATTTTGCCTTCGTTTGTAAATTCTTTGAAATGCAAGTTGGATACGCGCGCGCCGAGGCGTTTTAAAACTTCGACGGGATTGCCTTCGCCCCTTGTCACCCAGCCGACGTCCGGCACAAACGACAAATATTTCGGATCTGTATTATCGCAGAGAAAATACAGCCCGGAATAATTGTTTTTTATTTCCCAATCATGATTGTGATAACTCAAGACAAGTCCGTTTTCGCTTATCATTTTGCCGAATTTGTTTATATTTTCGGCGGCAAAATCACATCCCGTTTCAAAGTTTGCGGGGCTTCCCGACAAAAATATATTTTTGCATTCAAGCTCATGAGCGAGTTTTATAATATGCGGCATATTGTCCAACTGACTCTTGACGGATTCATGGTCGTTGAAATTCCCGCCGACATGTATCGCCGCCTGTTCGATATTGTTTTCGCGCAGATATTGTTTATAGGTTTCTGTTTTGTTCATGATAATACGGAAAAATGCCGTTTCAACCCCTTTATATCCCGCCGAAGCCACTGTCTTTATTATGCCCTCGGCGTCGCTTTGGTGCCTCTCGTTTCCGAAAGTTATTGTTTGGCAGCCTATTTTCATAATCCATTATAATTCCTTTCTTTTCATGCACTGTTCTATTGTGGGTTTCTCGCCGAGTATTTCACGAATTGCCACAGGGCGTCCCAATATGCCGGATTTTATCGCCGCCATCGAAGTCGCGAGGCTGAGTATGCCCTCGTCAAACGACGCCTGGACTTTTCCCCGTCCTTCGATTTCCGCGATAAGATGGTCGTATACCGCGAGTTCGGCGTGCACCAAATCCTGCTCGTCGGACTGTTCCGCCGAAACCGACAGCGTTTTTGCGCCGGATTGTACCGTCACACTGCCGCCTCCCTTTACATAGCCCGCAGAACCGGAAGCGCTTGAAACAAATTCTCCGCCGGTGCCGGGAGGAAGCCCCCAGTTCATTGTAATTTCGCCGCTGTCCCCCGACTCGTATTCTATCGCCATAACGCACGCATCCGGGGCTTTGAATTCAATCGACTTCAATTCATCACGGCCCGCCGCGTTTATGTACCATTTCGCGCTCGCCGTTTTGGGGTCGGATTTGTAAAACCAGCGCATCAAATCAAATAAGTGGCACGCCATATCGACCATAGGTCCGCCGTTGCCGTATCTCGCGTCGTGCATTGCGATTTTCGGCCGGATTTCCCTTAGGTCCGTGTATGTTATTATCATGTTTTTGCCGAGCATTTCCGCATCTATCATATGCTTCATGGCCCTGTAGTATCTCATATTCCTGTACTGAAGCCCGATAGCGAGCGATTTACCCGTTTGCTCTTTCTTCTCCCTGAGCGCGAAGCATTTCTTCAGATCCAAATCGAACGGCTTTTCCGTAAGCACATGACAGCCGCTGTCCATTGCGAAAGAAGCTATGTCGCAGTGAAAATACGCCGGAGCCGCGATAATGACTATATCGGGTTTTGTGGAACTTATCGCTTCTTTCCAATCCGCGTATTTCATTTTAAATCCGTATGTTTCAAACGCCTTGTCGAGCCTGTCCTGAAGAATATCGCATATTCCGATAAATTCCGCGTCATTTTCATGATACTTTTTGAGCATTGACATATAACAGTTTCCTCTGTCTCCCGCTCCGATAACCGTAATTTTATATTTTTTCATAACTAACCGCTCCTTTGCTCGCGTAAATTAAATTATTTTATTACCGTTATTTATCATTATACTATTCCGGCGCGAAAATAATTGTATTGGCTATGAATATTTTGTGAATAATAAATATATGTTGCAATATTTATCGTCAGGCTGTATAATATTATTATATACGGACAACGAGGTTTTTGAAAAAAATTATTAAATTTTATATATGAATTTGAGGTAGGGTATATGGTCAATCCGTCTAAAATCAAAGAAGCATATCGCAAAGTCGCCGACCAGAATGAAAAATTCAGGAGGTTCCTGAAAAATAACGCAGTTGACTATGAGTTGGACGCGCACTTTTTGAAGCTCCACAATATGATATTTGCGGAATATGATTGCTGCGCGTGCGGAAATTGCTGTAAACTTTATGACATATTGGTAAATAAAGACGATATTGAGAGAATTTCGCAGTATCTCGGGCTGACTGAAAATGATTTCATCGAAAAATATCTTGCCGCAAGCGACGAAGGCTATATAATGAAAGAAAAGCCGTGCCGTTTTTTGGACGAGGACGGGAAGTGCAAAATCTATGAAATCAGGCCGTCCGTATGCAGGGATTTCCCCTACACCGACAAGCCATACAGGTTATACCACATGTACGGGGTGTTATCGTTCGCGGAGGAATGCCCGGTTGTTTTTGAGATTATCGAGCGTTTGAAAAAAATATATAAATACAGAAGCAATGATTGTCAGAAAGAAAAACGAAAAAATAACAGGAGGCGAAATACAAATGAACATGGGTGGTAAACGGAGGGGAAAAATATGTATGTAGG
>WQXD01000292.1 GCA_009785015.1 Oscillospiraceae bacterium
ATGACGGTAAATCCGGGCTATGCGGGACAGGCGCTGATCCCCTCGGCTTTGGGGAAAATACGGCGCCTGAGGGAATATCTCGATTTGGCCGGATATCCGAATATAGAAATCGAAGTCGACGGCAACGTGAGCTTCGAAAACGCGAAGCTGATGAGCGGGGCCGGGGCGGATATCTTTGTGGCGGGTTCATCCAGCGTATTTAAAGCGGGGACGGATATCCGGGAAAATATACAAAAACTGCGAAACGCGGTAAATCTTTAATTTTTTCAAAAAAATAAAGGCGGGGGCAACTTCGATCCGCCCCCGCCTTCTATTTTTTCCGCTTCGCCATATCCGCCCTGGCGATTTCCCTTATCGCCGTTTTTAAGTATACACATATTTTATGAATTTTTGATGGTGTATGTGTGAATTTTCGGAAAATTCAGTTCAAAAAAAGAATTGCTTGACTTTCCATTCGATTTGTGCTACAATGAAACGGCGGCAAAAAAACAAAATTTCGCAATCGGGAGAGGCGGAGATGTTCAGAGCGGATTACCATGTGCATTCATTTAAATCGTATGACGCCGACCAAAAAACGGGCATCGGGGACATATATGCGGCAGCGTCGGCAATCGGCCTCGACGAGGTCGCGCTGTGCGACCATTACGACGTGAACTGGGTCAAAAGCGGCGAAAACCCCGAAATCGATTTTTTTGACAGCCTGGCCGAAATCAAGGCGGCCGAAGCGAGGTTTGCGGGAAGGGGTACACGCCAAACCCGGTTTTTATTCGGCATAGAATTGGGCCAGCCCCATCAATGCCCCGAAAAAGCGGCCGAGGTTTTAAAACAAAACGATTTTGATTTCGTTTTGTGCTCTCTGCACAACGCCAGGGGGGAGCAGGATTTCTATTATATGGATTACAAAAATACCGCTCTGTCCACTTTGACCGCGATGTTCGAAAAATACACGGAGGAGCTGTGCGAGCTGGCAAACTGGAATAAATTCCATTCCCTCGCCCATATCACCTATCCGGTGAGGTATTTTTTCAGACACGACATACATATAGATCTAAAAAAATACGGCGATCTGTATAAAAAACTGTTTAAGATAATAATCGGCCGCGGAATAGCCCTGGAGGTCAACACATCGGGCCTGCGAAAGCCGATAAACCGGCCGTGCCCGCCCTTTGATCTGCTGAAACTGTATAGGGAGACAGGCGGGGAACTCGTCACTGCGGGCTCCGACGCGCACAAGGCGCCGGATATTTTTTCCGGCATACCGCTCGTCTACGAGCGGATGCGCTCGCTCGGGTTTGAATATATAACCGCAGTCGAAAACAAAAAATTGGCGCAGAAAAAAATCAAAATATAACAACACAATTTTAATAGAGGGGGAATTTTCAAAATGGCGACGGAGATATCCAAGGAAATACTCGAAAAATTGGAGCGCGACTGCCGTATCTCCCACGGCAATCTGGCGCTTATGCTCGACAAAGAAGAAGGGGAAATCCGCCGGGTTATAGAAGAGCTCGAAAAAGAGCGGGTCATACTCGGTTACAAGGCGGTCATCGACTGGGACAAAACCGACAAGCAGTACGTCACCGCGGTGATCGAGCTCAAAGTGGTGCCGCAGAGGGATGGGGGATTTGACAAAATCGCCGAAAAAATCTACAACTACGAGGAAGTGCAGACGGCGTATCTCATGAGCGGGGGTTTTGACGTCGCGTTGATTCTGGAGGGCCGGACGATGCGCGAGGTCGCATATTTCGTGGCGGAAAAAATCGCGGTGATGGACGGCATAGTCTCGACTGCCACTCATTTTGTTTTGCGCAAGTACAAGGAAAAAGGTGTGGTATTTTCTCTGGGCGGGGAGGCGGATATGAGAAATAGCATGTTGTGATAATGTTATTTTTTATATTATTTTTAAGGAGAAAATGCACTAATGATGGATTATAATAAATTTTTATCGCCGGGCGTGACCTCAATCAAAAAATCGGGCATAAGAAAATTTTTCGATATCGCCGACCAGATGAAGGACATATTGAATCTCACCGTCGGGGAGCCCGATTTCGTGACGCCCCGGCACATACGGGAAGAGGCCATAGAATCGGTCAAAAAAGGCCAGACGCATTACGGCTCGAACAACGGGATACTGGAGCTGCGCGAGGAGATAGACAAATATTTAAAAAGGCGCTTTGATTTAAGCTATGACCCCAAAAGCGAGATAGTGGTCACCGTCGGGGTGAGCGAAGCCATCGATCTGGCGCTCCGGTCGGTGCTCTCGCCGGGAGACGAAGCGATAATCCCGCTGCCCGCCTTTGTGTGTTATGCGCCCCTTGTCTCGCTGACGGGGGCGAGCCCCGTGGTCATACACACAAAAATGAAGGACAATTTCAAACTCATGCCGGAGGATCTGAAAGCGGCGATAACCCCGAAGACAAAGCTTCTGATACTGCCTTTTCCAAACAATCCCACAGGGGCCGTCATGGAAAAACACGAACTCGAAAAGATCGCCCAAATCGCGAAAGAGGCCGATATATTAGTGCTGTCAGACGAAGTGTACGCCGAGCTGTCATACGGGTTCAAGCACACTTCGATCGCCGGCCTGCCGGATATGCGCGAACGGACAATACTTGTCAACGGCTTTTCGAAGGCGTTCGCCATGACGGGCTGGCGGCTGGGTTACGCCTGCGCGCCCGAACCGATACTTGCGCAGATGGCCAAAATCCACCAGTACGCCATAATGTGCGCGCCGAGGATGAGCCAGGCGGCCGGACTGAAGGCGATGCGCGACGGGGACGATGACATAGAATACATGAGAGCCGATTATGACGGAAGGCGAAAGGTCATCTACAACGGCTTAAAACAGATCGGCATGGATTGTTTTGAGCCCAAAGGGGCGTTTTACGTCTTCCCCTCAATCGAAAAATTCGGGCTCTCAAGTTATGATTTTTGCGAGCGGCTGCTGTACGAGGAAAAAGTGGCGATCGTGCCGGGGGGAGCCTTCGGCGAGCAGGGCGAGGGTTTTGCGAGGATCTGCTACGCCTATTCCGTGGCGAATATAAACAAAGCCTTGGAAAAAGTAGACAAGTTTATCAAAAAACTTGCGCCAAAGCCGTGACAATACAAAAAAAGGCATACGCCAAAATAAACCTGTACCTGAAGATATTGAACAAGCGCGAAGACAATTATCACAATATCTTCACGGTGATGCAAAAAATATCGCTCGCCGATGAAATAAAAGTAAAAATAATACCCGGCGAAAAAAGAATAAGCATAGACTGTTCGGTCAAAAGTATCGCGAACGAAAAAAACACGGCATACAAAGCCGCGGAGCTGTTTTTGGCGCGCGTGAAAGCGGCGGCGGGCGTAAATATCGAAATAGAAAAAAAAATCCCCGCCCGGGCGGGCCTCGGGGGCGGCAGTTCGGACGCCGCCTTTGTGCTTTTGGCGTTAAATGAATACTGCGGCTTTGTTTTGCCCGAAAGCGAACTCGCAGATATTGCGGCCCGTGTGGGCGCGGATGTGCCGTTTTTTTTGAAAAACGCAAGCTGCGCGCTCTGCGAGGGCATCGGAGAGCGCGTCACCCCGCTCGAAGCGAAGCTTTCGGGCTGCTGCCTGATTGCGAAGCCTTCATGTGACATATCGACAAAGCAGGCGTATGAAGACTGGGACAAAAGCGGAAGCGGCAAGCCGCCCCCGCCCAAGTGGGAAATTTCCAAAATATTCGAAAGCATCCACAACGATTTCGCGGAGCTTGCCTTCTCGCAAAACATCAATATACAAATAATTCACGGCTTTATCGCAAAATCCGGGGCGGCGGCAGCCGGGCTCTGCGGCAGCGGTTCGGCGCTTTTCGGGATTTTCACCGACTTGGCGCCGGCGCGCAGATGCGAAGTTGCGCTAAGACAAATGCGGGACGTCGAATTTTGCGGCGTATTTGATTTTTTGTGAAAAGACTTTACAAGATACAAAAACTGTGATAGAATAGATATAAAAAACAGGTGATAAATATAATGCCGGAAAAAGAAAAATTTACAGAGGCAAATACGCAGAACATACCGCTTGACATGGACGAAATAATGAAAATGATGTTCGGGCTGTCGGACAGGCTGACGATACGAATGATAAACTCGTTGTTCGGCAAGGACATACCGCTCGACGCGAAAGTGACGGCGGAGAGCGCGGAGATGCACAGGTTCAGTCTGTCAGCCCCGATGGTGGAGGAAATGCGGAGCGACATGATACTGAACATAAGCGGCGAGCGGTACCACATAGAATTCCAGACGGTGAACGACAGGACGATGCCGGTGCGTATGTTCGAGTATGGCTTTGTGATAGCGATACAGGAGATCAAGAGTTATTTGACACACATAAGGGACGGCATACAACTAAAATATCCGAAACAGTATGTAATATTCGTAGAGCAGGACGACGATATACCGGAGCGCGAATTGACTATGGCGGTTACGCTGTGGGACGGGGACGAAAAGGAGTACAAAGTGCCGCTCATGAGGTACTGGACTGAAACGACGGACAGTTTGGAGGCGAAGCATTTGGAACCGCTGCTGCCGTTGCAGGTATTCAAAATCCGCAAAAGCCTTGCGGCGATAGCGAAGTCAAAAAAACCGGAGAAGGAAAAATTGATAGAGGAA
>WQXD01000293.1 GCA_009785015.1 Oscillospiraceae bacterium
GGCGATTTATATAATTGGGCGGATTTCGGCTGGAATTTAATTAACCTGTCTATGAGGGACAACAGAAATATTGCCTCGTTGTTCGAGAAAGCCCTGCCCAGAATGGAAACTGGCATACAGAAAACCATAGAAAAATATGAAGAACTTGGTTAAATCTTATACAACAAAAAAAGAAAAGGCAAAAAAATCCGTAATCAGGAGGAATTAATTGATTATGTCAGAATTCAAACAATTTCCAAGAACCGAAGTAGAGGGAGTAAGCCTACCCCGTATGCTCATCGGCACAAACTGGATTGTCGGCTACAGCCACACGAGCGCCGCCGCCGATTGGGACATAAGAACTACAAACCCAAACGCGGAGGCTGTCTTCCCAATCCTCAAAACTTTCACGGACTATGGCGTGGATGCAATAATGGGCGTTACCAGCAGGGACCAAATTAATATCGACTCAATAAAATATTTTCAAGACAAAACCGGCAAAGAGCTGATTCAGATAGACACGCCGTGGTTGAATGTGGACGACACGAAAGAAGCAAGAGCAGAAGCTGAGTCGATGATAAAAAACAGCGCGAAAACGGGAGCAAAGTTCTGTCTGCCGCACCATTCAAGCGTTGAACAGCTCATGAACAAGAACAAAAGAACGATGACCAGACTGCCTGATTATCTCAACATGATAAGGGACAACGGAATGATACCGGGACTTTCAGCCCATTTGCCCGAAGCTATCATATATTCCGACGAAAATGAGTATGATGTGCAGACATACATACAGCTTTTCAACTGTATGGGATTTCTGATGCAAATAGAAATCGAGAGCGCCATCAAAATAATCCATGAAGCAAAAAAACCTGTTATGACGATAAAACCCATGGCTGCGGGCAGGGTATCTCCGTATGTGGGTTTGACGTTCAACTGGAATGTACTGCGGCCGTGCGACATGGTGACGGTAGGCGTAAAGACGCATTGGGAAGCGTATGAGGACGTGGAAATCTCGTTTGCCGCGTTTGAAAAGAGGCTTCCCGACGTTGAGGGCAGAAACAGCCCGAAAAAAACTGATATTATTATGTAAGTGAGGAATAGCGGTTTACAGAGGAGCGAAATATGCCGGATTATAATGAATTATTGGTTAAAGCGATAACTTATCAGAATCCTGAACAAATACCCGTGCATGTCGGAATACTGCCCGCGGTTTTTATCAGATACGGAGATGAAATAAAAAAGCTGATAGAGAAATATGAGGATTTAGTCGGCAACTGGTATTTGGACTACGACCCAAAGAGAGATATGCCGGAATGGTACCGCAAAGGACAGTACGCGGACGAATGGGGCTGTATCTGGAGCAACGAAGCCGAGGGGTTCTGGTCGATAGTCACGGGACACCCGGTAAAAACAAGGGAAGACGTTCATACAATGAAAATACCCGAAACCGACGAGGGACTACCGCACGGATTTATGTACCTGCGGATTCTGGATCTGCGCGGATTTGAAGAAGCCATGATTGACTTTTTTGAGGAACCTCCGGAACTTCAGATGATTATAGATAAAGTTTTCGATTATAACCTCAGGCAGACGAAGCTCATGCTTGAACGCGATAAAAGCAATATAGTATATTTCGGTGATGATCTTGGTATGCAGAGCGGCTTGACGATAGGCGCGGAAAAATGGCGCAAATATATACAGCCATGCTATGAGAAGATATTCAAGTTGTGCAAAGACGATGGCAGGCTTGTGTATCTGCACACAGACGGAAATATTTGCGAAATTATGCAGGACTTGCAGGGTTGCGGGATTGATATGATAAACATAGAATTCCGACCGAACGGGCTTGAA
This sequence comes from Oscillospiraceae bacterium, assembly GCA_009785015.1. The sequence goes on from WQXD01000293.1 coordinate 1,831, forward strand.
AATATCGAAAGGATATGCAAGGGAAAAATCCCGGTTGACTTGTATTTAGAACAGCAGCTTGCGCCGTTCATATCGCCATCCGAACTGAAAAAACACGTCAGGGAAGTTGTGAAGAAATTATATCTGCCTGAGGGCGGGCTTGCGTTGAAATTAGAGATAAGCCCGGAAATCCCGCTCGAAAACATAGAGGCGTTGCTTGACTCTGTAAGCGAGTACAGATTTTACAAAGGAGTTTAACAAAGATATGAAGAGATTCCCGGATAATTTCAATAGACTTCTTGCATAACCACCCCGCCGTCTGCGGACGGCACCCCTCCACAGAGGTGAATGAGAAAAATAACAGGCAAAATTCCCCTCCGTGGAGGGGTGGCACGAAGTGCCAGGGTGGTTAATTTACAGTTATGCAAGAGGTCTAATGAAACAAGCAAAAGATTTTTGTTTTTCGGACTATCGCGACCCGTCGAAAACGTCGAACGGGTACTGGAACGAATTTAACCTCAAAGGAGCGGTGACATATAACCGCGAGCGGAAACTTGCATTTGACGCTATTCGCAAGAATTATGATAGAGAGGTATAAGAATATTGACAAAGATATTTGAAAAAGACGAACTCACAAAAAAAGAGCGGGTTTTGCGGACTATGCGTCACGAAGAAGTGGACCGGGTCATGCTTCACGACCAACTGAGTTTTAACCCCGGTGTGATTTCGATGTACACGGGGAAAAATATAGACGGATTTAACTATACAGCCGAAGATATAGGCAGGACGGTTTCTATGACGCTTGATTCGTGCTTCCCGTTTTATGCCCCGTGCGGAACTGCGAGATATACAGACGAGTACGGGTTTGTGTATCAGAACGACAACTGGACAAGATGGCATGTAAGCCGCCCGTTTACGGACGAACACGGCGCGAAAAATTGGCTGTGCGCCCATATAAAAAATATAGAGCGTCAAACAAAAGAATTTGACGCTGATTCATACCGCAAATCATACGGCGAATATATGAGCTATATGTCCGGCCTTGCAGGGGGGACGGTTATCATAGATATAACAAGCACTGGGTTCTGCGATGCTTATGATAGAATGGGTTTGGAAATTTTCTCGTTTTTTCAGCTCGAATATCCTGATATATTCGAGGAATACATGGAAATATCGACGAAACTGTCACTCCGCAGAGCAAATACAGGAGTACACGCCGAGTTTACGCCCGTGGTTTTGATTGCGGAGGATTTCGCGACGAAACAGGGGCCTATATTCAGCCCCAGGTTTCTGGAAAAATATCATTTCCCGTATGTAAAACGGCTTACAAAAGCGTTGCATGGTACCGGCGTTTATGTGATATACCACAGCGACGGCAATTACAGAAAATCAATTCCGGAACTTATCAAATGCGGTGTTGACGGGTTTTATTGTCTTGAGCCGAATTGCGGCATGGATATTGTCGGGCTGAAAAACGAATATCCCGGAATGGTTTGGTCGGGCGGAGTTGACGGCGTGGATTTACTGGAAAATGGAACGCACGAACAGGTGCGCGGAGAAATCGGCAGGCACATAACCGAAACCAACGCGCTCAAAACGGGCGGAATGATGATAGCGTCGTCAAGTGAAATCAACCCTCCGGTAAAGCCGGAAAATTTCAAAGCAATGGTTGAAACGGCTGATTTGCATAGGAACCGCTGACATCAGTTATCTATTCAATTAATTCTTTCCGAAACAACAACAGCCATATCAAGCGGTTCACATTCGATTGTAATTTCGTTTGTATTTACCGATACTTTTCTTCTGTAACCGTCGAAGTATTTGTCGCCGATAGGCAACGAAACTTTTTTAGTTTCATCTGTTGTGTTGAATATAATGTACGCCTTTTTTCCGTCGGCGCAACGTTCGCGTATGTTTAATCCGTGGGTTTCCCTACACTCCACATCTGCAAGCGATAACAATTTTCTTGCAAAATTATTTGACGAATCGTTTCTGTATGCAGTTGCATTGTGTCCTATGGATGACCCGATAATCACGGCTTTACCTTTACCGTAAGAGTTTATCGCTCCTGCGGTCATGTTATTGTATGCGAGTATTTCGTCTGCGCCGTTCAAGTCAAAACATTGGACATATATATTTGCGGGTAATTTATATCCGTCAAATATTCCCGTACCTGTGAACTCCGCAGGGTCGAGATATTCGCCCCATGTTCGCGGGCGAGGCGTAAAACGGTGTTCATATTCCGGTTCATGCGCCATTTTCAGGGATTTATGTTTCACCCCGAAAACATCGCACATCGCCATTTTGCTCCGCCTTGTCATTCCGTTTGAGTTTATTCTGCCCGGAGTAGCCTCGCTTACAAGCATACCTCCGTTGCTGATATATTTTTTGAGATTTGCCGCCGTTTTATCTGCCATAAAAACAGGAAACGGCAAAATTAAAAGTTTATACTGACTGATATAATCTTCGCCGAGTTCTTCGGTACAAACAAAATCAACGTCAACGCTGTTGTCAAACATATATCTGTACCAGCCGCGCATAGAATAGGCGTGTCCGTCGCCGCCCTGCGCAAGACGCGAACAGCCGTTATAGTTATCTTCGTCAACAATAATCCCTACTTCCGCTCGCTGTTCTTTCGGAGCATTGAACAACGCGGGATATTTATTGATAAACTCAGAGATTTTTTTGACTTCTTCAATTCTTTCGGTGGTGTCTCCCTCGTCGTCAAGCAGAGAGAATCCGTTCATTTCACCC
>WQXD01000294.1 GCA_009785015.1 Oscillospiraceae bacterium
ATTTTTAGCATCAATATCCCGTTTTGGGGTATTGATTTTGTTTCGCATATATAGTAGTCAACCATGTGCTTTGCGATACAACCCATTCGCCGTTATAATCCTTGCCCCCCGCGTCACATTTATAACGGCCAACAAGGTTGCCTGTTTTGTAATTATATACCTCAAAGATTGCGCCAGCCAACGGCGTACCTTTCGCCAATCCGTTTATTTCGTTAGCGTCGCCGGATTTTTTTGAATTTGTATCTGTCCTTCCGTTAATTCCAGTATGAGTATCGAACCTGCCGAATCCGTGCGGAAAGTACCGATATGGGTTCATATTTGCCGCCTACGAGGTTTTGGATTGCCGTTTCCGGCATAGGTATTGCCGCCGCTTGCAGGTTTGCCAAAACGGAATCAGCAGAATTTCATAAAAATGCGCATTATAATTTAGCAAATTATAAATTGCCGAGATATAAAATGCGTTAAAATATCTCTGCAAATGCGAATCATAAAATTCGCAAAAAAATTCGAAAAACGTGTTGACAAAAATTATTTCACGTGTTACAATGAATACACATGGAAGGGAGGCTGCGTGATATGGACTGTGTACTGATGCACAAGAACATTCCTGTCGTTGATATGGAAATAGACGAAATGGCAGGGACTATATCAAAAATAAATAAAACTCACGACATCCGGCATCTTCCGCCGGGTATAAATATTCAAAAAGCAAGCATTGACCGGAAAACGCTCAACGACTGGTGGACGGGGCGTTCCATACCCGCAAGCCGCGACGGTATCAGGGAAGCGTTGGAGCGGCTGAATGTATATAACACCGTCATGCTCATAACCAAGTGCTGCGGCTTGAGCCTGTCCGACCAATATTGGATTTGCCCAAAAGATTCGGGACTGCAATGGAACGATATAAATTTTTTTCACAATGACTTCTCAAAAGATATGGGCGAAATACTGTTCGGGCATGAACCCGCCGACTTTAACCGTATCAGCCTTATGTCGCCGGATAATACATCAGACGGCTGGCTCCGCAAAAAATGGATTATCGCCGGCGGGAAGCGTTTCTTGATGAAAGGCGGCAGCGGCGTATACGAACAGGAGCCGTTCAATGAAGTCGTCGCCTGCGCCGTCATGCGGCGGTTAGAGATTCATCATATAAATTACACGCTGACATTTGACAACGGCAAGCCGTACAGTTTATGCGAAAACTTTATCACACCCGATACGGAGCTTATCCCCGCATGGCGCATTAAGGAATCGTTTAAAAAGGATAACCGCAATTCCGAGTTGACGCATTTGCTTCGATGCTGCGATTCTCTCGGCATACCCGGCGCAAACGCAGCACTTGATAAAATGCTTGCGCTTGATTATATCATTTCAAACGAAGACAGACACTACAATAATTTCGGATTTATACGCAACGCCGAAACGCTTGAGTGGCTCGGCTTCGCGCCGATATACGACAGCGGAACGTCGCTGTGGTACAACACGCGTTTTGTCGGACGCGCGATGGAATGTAAACCTTTCCGTAAGTCGCATGACGAGCAGATAAAGCTCGTAGGTGATTTTTCTTGGTTTGACGCCGATGCTTTAGCAGGTTTGAGCGACGAGATAATAGAGATACTTTCCCAGTCCGAAGCCGTTGAAGCGGAACGCCGAACCGCCATTGCGGCGGCGGTGAAGGAACGGTGCAAAAGGATAGAAAAACTGTTATGATGATTATATATGAAAGGGGTTAGGTTGCCATGAAAGAAATATCTCAAAGAATACGCGCGTTAAGAGAAACAGCGAAAGTTTCGCAAGCCAAGATAGCTCAGATGATAGGCACGAATCAATCCGCTATCAACCGATATGAAAATTCTCAGTCGATGCCGCCGCCGCAAGTGCTGCTGTGGTATGCGGACTACTTCGACGTTTCTATGGATTATATTTACGCTCGGACAGACAAGCCGCAGGGCAAACTATATGAATACAATCCCAAAATATCTGCGGAAGGCGAACAGTTCCGGCAATTCATTGAGATGTGTTTTGACCCTGAATCTCCGATGAACGAGAAGTTGAAGCAGACCCTTATCGACATGGTTTCCAAAGGCGGCAAAAATAAATCATAAGTATAAATGGAATGCAGAAACTTTACAATATCGTCTGAAAGGGAAATTATGAAATTTACAGAATATTACAAAAGCGATAAACTAACAAACGCTTTGATTCGTTTTTTATTATTGGGAGGTTATCATGGAACACATGAGTTTATTCGAGACTGTTAAACGCGGCGCGGTGGATATTTTTCCGAGGAAGGTTTACAAAAGCGTCTTGCAAGCGGGAAGTCATTAAAAATAAAACTTGGCGCGGATCCGTCGCGCCCCGATTTGCATTTAGGTCACTCTGTTCCCCTGCGGATGCTTCGTAAATTACAAAATGCCGGACACGAAATTATTTTTGTCATCGGCGATTTTACAGGCATGATTGGCGACCCTTCCGGCCGGAACAAAACACGGCTTCCGCTGTCACTTGAAGAAACACGGCAGAACGGGCAAAGCTATTTTGAACAAGTGACAAAGATTCTTGACCCGGCGAAAGCACGTATCACCTATAATTCTGAATGGCTCGGCAAAATGGGTTTTGCCGATGTCCTTAAACTTGCGGGAAAATATACGCTCGCCCGTATTCTTGAACGTGATGACTTTGCGAACCGCTATGCGAACAATCAACCTATCGGTATGCACGAATTATTTTATCCCTTAATGCAGGGTTATGATTCGATTGCGCTGGGCGCAGATATTGAAGTCGGAGGTACCGATCAGACTTTTAATCTTTTAGTCGGACGGGAATTGCAAAAAGATTATGGGCAGGAACCGCAGGAGGTCATAACTTTTCCTTTGCTACCCGGTCTTGACGGTGTTGAAAAGATGAGCAAATCTCTGGATAATTATATCGGGATCGACGAACCGGCGGAGATAATTTTTGAGAAGTGCATGAAGGTACCGGATAATGTTTTGCCCGATTATTTTCGGTTGACTACAGATATACCGGAAGATGAATACAAACGGCATTTGGAACTCGATATCCGGCAAGCTCATTTTATATACGCGCGGGAAATTGTCAGGTTATATCACGGAGAAAATGCCATTGAGCAAGCTGAGAAAAGATACCATTCGATAGCGCTTGGAAAAGCCCCGGACGATATGAGAGTCGTCACGATTTCCAGTGAGGAAATTTCCATTATTGAACTTCTCAAGCAAGCGGAATTTGCCAACTCCAATTCCGATGCAAGAAGGTTGATAGAAGGCGGCGGCGTAAAGCTGAACGGTGATGTTGTAAGCGATCTCAATTTATCCGTCAAGCATGATTCTATTTTAAGTCGTGGTAAGAATAAATTTGTGCAAATTCATTTTGCTTGACTTTGTACAGCAGACCGCGAAGCGGGAATAACGGAAAACTCATTTTTGAGTTTTCCGAGAGGGTATTAGGGTTCACCTTAACAAGCCCGCAAGGGGTAATAGTTTTTATTGAAATTTTTAATATGTTTAGTTATTTTTATTATTTTGTGAGGCTATATAATATGTATCATGCAGACCGGGAAATCCGCGATAAAGAAATCATCAAGGCTATATTGGATATGCGCGATATTATCAACATAGGCTTTTTCGACGACGAATACCCGTATGTGCTGCCTGTGAACTTCGGATATGAATACGACGAAAATCTTGTTTTCTATATGCACCACGCGATAGAAGGGTATAAAAACAAATTAATCGAAAATAATCCGAAAGTATGCGTAACCACGCATAAATTTATTGACCATATATACAACGATTACGACAAATCAAGCCACGATTACCGTTCGGTGATGGCATTCGGTAAGATAGAGTTTATTCCACGTGACAGCGATGATTACAGAAAAGCGTGGGAAATGCTGTGCAAGTGCAACAATCGTCCGAAAGTCCCCGGCGTAGTATATTCCCCTGAGTTCAAAGTGTTGATGACTAAAATCATATGCCGCCCTGAAAATGTGATAGGCAAAGCACAGCGCAGCATTAGATCGGTTGAAGAAGTGCCGTTTAAAATAATTCCCCGTCCCGAAAAGGAATAAATTTCCATTACCTCGCTTGCGGCAACGCCGCGTTTTTTGAAGTGGACAGAACTGCAAAACTTTACAAATATATCATTGAAGTTTTGCAGAAGATATGCTATTATATATGGCATGGTTATTTTATTTTCTGCGTTACTTGGCGTAATGTGGGATTTAACGTGAATTTTATTATGCGGGGGAATATGATAATATGATGACACTAAATGAGTTGACTGATATTTTATTGCCTGTGATAGAAGAAAGCCCAATAAAAAAAGTGACTGTATTCGGTTCGTATGCCAGAGGAGATGCCACTGACGATAGCGATATTGATATAGTAATTGACAGTGGTGGGAAACTGAACGGAATGAACTTCTTTATCTATGCTGATAAACTGGCTGAAGCATTGCCGGTAAAATCTGATATTTTTGAATCTATTGAAATAAAAAAACCATCGTCGTTATACACACGAATTTTAAA
>WQXD01000295.1 GCA_009785015.1 Oscillospiraceae bacterium
CACAAGTAAAACGATTTGTCAACAATTTACAGGCTATTTTGAAAATATTATTTTTATGATTTATATTATACATTATCACAGTCACAAACCAGTCACAAAATACAAAAAAATTTTGAAATTTTAAAAATATTTTGCATTATTTTTTCTATTTTATACTCCTACACTCACAAACCAAAATCAGTACCATCAGTACCATCAGTACCATCAGTACCATCAGTACCATCAGTACCATCAGTACCATCAGTACCATCAGTATCGATCCAGCGTGCCCGTAAGTTTGCTGACTTTGATTGCGTATTGGGTCGGTTCGAAGGCCACCGATACTATGAGGATTTTCCCCTCGTCGGCCGATTCGATGCCCAGCTGCATTTCGCCCTTTCCGTCGTTTAAATTGTAGTCTTTTGTCACCAGCCAGCCTTTTTCCTGCAGATAAACCGAATACGCCGCCAAATCTTCTATCATGGAAGAAGTTTGGTACGTGTACTGCTTATACTGCATAGCGTTTTCGGTTCCGACGTTTATGCCCGTGACTTTCCGCTGCTCGCCTATGACCGCGTTTACGCTCGGGACTTTGTCATCGCCGAAATCATATTCGGTGAGTTTCGCCGCGTCGTCGAGCAGGGCGCACCCGCCAAACAGCAGAGCCAGCACTGTCAGAAACAGTGCGATCGCGATTATTTGTTTTTTCATTTTCATTTCCCCCTAAAAATTAACTTTATATAATATTTTTTTAATTTTCCATGAATGTCAGGGCGATATGCGCGGTGTTGTCCTTTGCGTCGAAATCCAAAAACAGAAGCCAAACGCCTGTTTCAACTTCCATCGACAGGAAACCGTCCCCGTCGGGGTTCCAGCCCATATTTTTCGCCTCCCGCTCATAAGCGTCCAAAGCGGATTTTGAAGTGTTGTCGATCGTGATTATCGTCATATCGTCGTTTCGGCTCACAAACGACACTTCTCCGTCGTATACCGGGATTTTGACGGGCAGGTTATCCGGCCATTCGGCGTCCGTGTACAGTTCTTCGAGGTCAAAACCGATGTCGAATATATATATACACGCACCCAGCTCGTCATCGTACAAAAGCGACAGCATATACGAGCCTTTATATGCCATGTCTATTCCGTCCTCCGGCTCCGAAAACATCCAGCCGGCTGCCCCGAGCTTATCCAAATAGGAGTCGTAGGTTTTTTTGTCCGTCTCGGCGACACATACCATAAAATCATCGCCGACAAGCGATTCGGCATATATGAGCTCGCCTTCGGGGTAAACCGGGAAACCCGGCGGAAATGACGCCGCCGGCCAGTTGATTATTTCGGCTTTGCCGCTTTCGGAGTCCGTTTTTGCCCTGTTGTAACCGGCTTTCATTTCGTTTTTCACGCTTTGGATATTTTCTTTTGGAATAGAGGACTTGATTTTATTGCCTTTCGCGGTTTTCTGCGCGGAAACCATATCGTTTTTCGCGCCGGTTTTGTCCGTGATTTTGCAGCCCGCCGTCAAAATCACCGCTGCTGCCAGGCACGATATCAACAGGATCGAAACTATGGCTTTGATTTTGTTTTTTTTCATTTTTATTTTATACCTCCCCGGATTTTTTTACTCAAGATAATTTTTTCTGATTTCATCATATACTTTTCGCATTTGCTTGTTGAATCCGTTTTCGTTTTTTTCCATGAACGATACGTAATCCGGGCTTTTTTTGGTATTCAGCAAATTGGACACCGACAGCGATATCGCATTCCAGTTGCCGAAATTCAGCGCGAAATCATAAACCGCCCCCTTGGCGATTATATCTATCATTTCGGTGGACTCGACGTCCCTTGCCACCTTGGAGTTCAGGAGAACGTCATAATACGCCGGAACCGTCAGCCTGTAACTTTCAGCCGCCAGGGCTTCGTTTACCGCCCCCGCGAATTCGGGGTCGGCAGTCTGCGGTATCATGATAAAGCCGTTCCACGACAGGCTCAGATATTCGGCCTGGGCCTCGTCGTATTTGGGAAATGGGAGTATGCCGAATTCCACGTCATACGCCCTGTATCTTTTTCCCGCGCTCAGCGGGTCCACATGAAACAGCACCCTGTCGCTGCTCATGGGGACCTGCGACTCGTAGACGGTGGCAAGATTGTTCGCGTCCCAGTCTCCCAGAAAAGTCTGGTTTCCCACGCACATGAGTTCGTACAGCATATTTATGAGGTTTCCGAAGCGCTCGGTATTGAGGTTGTTTTCCGGATACCCTTCCTCGCCGATTTTGGATATGTACATACCGCACGATTGGATCGCGTTTTCCATCATCCAGCCTATGTGGGTCACAAATCCGTACTGGTCTTCGCTGTCGAATTTTCCGTCGCCGTTTATGTCCTTTGAGGCGAGTTTCGCCAATTCGGCGAGCTTCGCCCAGGTCCACTTCCCGTCATTCACCAACTTATACACGTCCCCTATGTCGAGCTCTTTTGCTATCCTCTTGTTGAAATATATCACATTCGGGTCGAAGATGATAAAGTCGCTGACAGCGGTGAGAAGCACCCCGTCGACGGACATGGTTTCGTTCATGCGCTGGTTCCACCAGGGTTTGGCGAAATCGACGATGGGGATTTTGTTCCAGTCCAAAACAAACCCGCCGGCGGCGAGTTCCGCCACCCCGGCGATACAGTGGGTCGTGGTCATCTGATAATCGTCGGAGCCCGCTTTTACCGCCTTGGATATCGTCGGATGGATGGTCTCTATATAGCCGACGGTCACGGGATTGATCTTTATATTGAAGCGTTCCTCGACGTTTTTTGTCCTTCTGTAAACCGCGTCGTTCATCTTTTCGCCGATTTCGTCTTCGGCGAAATAATAGTCGTTATACATACTCCAGGTGGGATACAAAATGGTGAAATTTTGATTTTTGAAATCCAAATTGGGGATATCCTCCTTTACGGCGAGGCGCGGGTCCGAGGGCTCGTCTTCCGGAATTTCTCCGTTTGTGCCCTCTTCCGGACTGACATTTTGCTCTTTTGGGGGGGACTTGTCGCCTTCTCCCCCGCACGAAAGCGCGCCTGCGGCAAAAATGAGAATCAAAATCAAAACAACCGTGAAAGCAATAATTTTGTTTTTCATAATCTTTATCCTTACATACGTTTTAAATTACTTACAAATCGTAATATTTCGAAAATTCGAGCGGATGGGGTATGATTCCGAGTTCCTTCGCGTCTTCCCTTATTTTTTTCAGCTGGCTTTCGATCAGGCTTTTTGTGAATACGCCTCCCTCCAAAAGAAAGCCGTGATCCGCCTCGAGCGCGTCGGCGGCCTCTTCTAAGGATTTCGGCAGGTTTTTCACCGCTTTTTTTTCTTCGTCGCTGAGCTGGTACATATTCTTGTCATAGGGCCCGAATCCGTGTTCGGACGGATCGGATTTTTTTTGTATCCCGTCGGCGGCCGCCATCGCGATTGCGGAATAGCAAAAATACGGGTTCGACGTGGCGTCGGAGGGCCTGAATTCAAAGCGCTTGTCCCGCGGGTTTCTGGCGTAGGCCGGGATTCTGATCACCGAGCTTCTGTTGGCTTCCCCGAAACAGATGGTCACGGGAGCTTCATAGCCCGGGACAAGCCTTTTGTAGGAATTCGTCGAGGGGCAGGTAAACGCGGCTAAGGCCGCCGAATGCTCCAAAATCCCGCTGATGGCAGACAGGGCCGCCGGACTCAGATCCGCGTAGCCGCCCTTTTCGTAAAAGACGGGCTCGTTTGACTTGAACATCTGCAGATGCACATGCATTCCGCTGCCGCTTTCCCCGAAAAACGGCTTGGGCATGAAAGTGGCCGTTTTGCCGTTTCTGATCGCCGTGTTTTTGACTATATATTTCAATTTCTGCGTCCTGTCGGCCATATTTTTGAGAGTGGCAAATTCCACTTCGATTTCCACCTGGCCGGGCCCGCCGTTTTCCGAATGATGATATTTTACCGGGATACCGCACTCTTCGAGCGTGCCCGCCATTATATTTCTCAGCTCGCAGCTGACGTCGTAAGGCAGATCTGCGTGATAGCCTTTGTGCTCTTGCACCTTATAGCCCCTGTTTTTCGCGGGGGCGTCATACGGGCTGCCAATCGAATTCCAGGCCGCCTGGGCCGAATCGAGATGCACTTCGATGTGGTTGATTTCATTTCTGAATTCTATATTGTCCAAGATATAGAATTCAAATTCGGGCCCGAAAAGGCAATGATCCGAAATATCCGCTTCTTTTAAAAATTTTTCCGCTTTTTCGGCCACATATCTCGGGTCATTTTCAAAACGTTTGTACCCGCCCTCTATTTTGTAAATGTCTCCGATCATCGCCAGAACGGGTATTTCGGCGAACGGGTCGCCGAATGCCGAACTTATATCCGGCAGAAACACCATATCCGATTTTTCGACGCTTTGAAATCCGTAGCTCGAGCCGTCGAAGCCTATGCCCTTCTCCAATAGTTCCGGAGTGAAACGTTCGGCGGGTATGGTCAGATGGTGCCACCTTCCGTCCAAATCGATTTGCTTGAAGTCTATCATTTTGATCTTGTATTC
>WQXD01000296.1 GCA_009785015.1 Oscillospiraceae bacterium
CAGCGGGAAAATTCGACGAATGGGGACATTTACTGCAATGGAAGCCGAAGAATCCCTGCGAATTGGCGAGGATATGCGTCAATCCGGCATTGCAAAAACAAGGTATCGGGACGATAATTCTTCAGCATGTTATTGCGGCGATGAAAGGGCAGGGGTTTGACGGAATGAGATTCATAGTCAGCCAAACAAATTATGCGGCTCTTGCTCTATATGATAAAAACGGATTTGAAAGATGCGGCGAAACATTTGTTTTCGATAGGAATTGGTACTGTTATCAAATGAAATTTTAACGGAAATAATCATGAAATACGCATTTTTTACGGGGGCGGGCGGGGGATTGGGCAACGCAGGCGCAAAGGCGCTGGCGGCGGCCGGCTGGACGGTATTCGCCGCGGACATCGACGAATCCGCATTGGAAAAAATCGGGGCAGAGCCGCATATAATCCCGCTTTTATTGGACGTCACAAACCAGGAAAGTATAGATACTGCCGTGGAAACGGTGAAAAAGACAACCGATAAATTAGACGCGGTGGTCAACTTCGCCGGTGTTCACACAATGGGTTCAATGATCGAAGGGGATATCGCCGCGACGATGAAAAAAATGCTCGATATAAATGTCATGGGCATGGTACGTGTCAACCGCGCCTTTTTTGAAATGCTCAAAGCCGGCTGCGGGCGGATCATAAATTGCAGCTCCGAATGCGGATATATGAAGGCCCAGCCCTTCAACGGACCTTATACAATGACCAAATATGCGGTAGAGGCTTACAACGACAGTCTGCGCCGGGAATTGCTGTGCCAGGGCATCAAAGTGATCAAGATTCAGCCGGGTTCTTTCAAAACGAATTTGCATAACGCAGCTCAAGCCGGTTTTGATAAACTATATGACGAAACGCATTATTATAGGCGCGCATTAAAGAAAATGCAGCCGCTGATGGCAAGGGAATTGAAAAAAGCTCACGATCCCGATGCCTTAGTCAAGGTTTTATTAAAAGCGGCGGAGTGCAAGAATCCCAAAATCAATTACCGCGTGAAAAACAGCAGGCTGCTTTTTATGATGGAATTTATCCCGGATATTTTGCTGGATACCATATACAAGGCATTACTCAAAAATATTAGTTTATAATTTTTCGCCTATAATTATCGTGGTGTTTGCCTCGCGCCACACTTTTTCTGCGCCGTTAAATCCGGCGTCTGTGAACAGCTTGATTTGATTTTCAACCGTACACGGCGTGTCGAAATGATACAGCTCTCCATCGGGGATATTTTGTGCGGCGCGGTATTCTTTTTTCTTCGCGGACAGACGATCTTCCTCGTCTTGCGTTTCCACCATGTAATCGCCCTCGACATATCTGCCGCCGGGTTTTAAGGCTCTGTAAATATTTTTGTACAGCGCGAGCTTTTCTTCATGCGTAAAGTGGTGCATGGCTTCAAAAGAAATAACGCAATCGTATTTTTCGCAACCGAAATCGTACCCGATAAAACTCACGCAAATCAAAGTGATCTGTTTATCATTATATTTTTCGTACAGCCTATCCAACATGGCTTGCGTTAGGTCGATGCCGGTCACTTGAACATCGGGGTTCCATTTGAATATTTCTTCAAGTTCCAAGCCTGTGCCGCAACCTAAATCGAGCAGCATTTGTACACCATCGGGGATATGGTTGGCAAGTTCGGCGCAGCCCTTTGGGAAGCCCGCCACATTGTTTAGCATATATTCGTCATAAGCGGTTGCTTGCGTTGTGAAAAAATCATCCATTTTCAAAAGCTCCGGAGGATTTTTCGCGCTGAGTACGAAATGCGGCATATCCACACCGCGATAATGCTTTACGATGCGATTACGGATAATCATGCCATTGCGGATCGCCACGTCCTTCGCGGCGATATTTGTACTGCGTACAATCGAAAAAATCTCTTTGAAGCCCAACGTATCAAACGCATACTCCTTACAAGCCGCTGCCGCTTCGGTGGCGTATCCGTTATGCCAGTACGCGCAGTTGAACAAATAGCCGATTTCGGGGACGCGCTCACCCTCTACGTCCTGCCATGTAATACCGCATTGACCGATCATGTCTCCGCTTGATTTGAGTACGACCGCCCAAAAACCGAACCCGTCCTCCGTGTAACGACGGAGATTCCGGTCAAGCCATTCCTGTGTTTCGGCATCGGAAAAAGCGCTTTCCCAAGCGTACATGGTCTGCTCATCCTGTAATATCGCCGCCAGCGCGGGATAATCGTCCTGCGCCATTTCGCGGAGAATCAAGCGGTCGGTTTCCATAAGTGCTTTTATGGGTTTTGTTGTGTCAAGCAGAGTGTAGGTATATAATGCCGTATTCTTACGCGGGTCGCTTTCACAAACTTTTACACCGACAGAAACAAAACCATGCCGTTCATAAAACGCTCGTGTTTTTGATCGCCAAACATGGGTGTCCAGCCGGATTATCCCAACTCCACGCGCTCTACCTTGTTCTTTGAAAAAGTTCACCAATGCGTTGGCAACACCGGTTTTACGGGCGGTTTTCGTCACGGCTAATTTGTGCATAAACAGCGATTCGCCTTTTTCTATATCAGGCCAGAAGAACGGGTCATATTCAATTATCGCCATGCACCCGGAAGGTACGCCATCCATGCAGGCGATATAGAAGTCGCTTATTTGATGCTTTTTAGAGAGTGCGCTCCATTTTACATCTTCGGCTCCCCAAAGCGGCTGACCCATTTCATTCAACCAGTTCACCGTATTGAGCAGTATACTTTCGAGAACGGGGATGTCGCTCTGCGTCGCTTGTTTAATGTTTATCTTTTTCACAAATTCCACTCCATAAATTCCACCGTAAATGGCAGATGTTCAAATAAAAATAAATTGTAATTGGTTAAGCCCATACAATCCCTCTAAATATATCTTTCCGACAACAGCTTAAATTCCGGGCGGGTCAAACATGATCGCAACTGAAATCAAATATGACTTTCGTGGGAACCGGCGTTTTTCCATCATACCAGGTATATGCGCCGACATTGGAGTACACGCCTACAAGACATCGAACCGACGCCTTAACTCCGCTTTCTTCCAATATCTCCCGCAATACGCCGTCCTCAATAGATTCGCCGGCTTCGATTTGTCCGCCGGTGCAATCCCATCCGCGGTTATTTGTTTTCACTAACAGCATATTGCCATTGTTATCGAAAACATATCCGGCAGCAGCTACAATGTGCGTTGGAAAAGCCATTATGTACGCGTCCTTTCTTTATTAAACATAGGATAATAGATCATTCAGATTATTCAGCTACACCGCGTTTCAGTCCTAATATCATATACATACCCTCTTATTTTACCGTGGCAAGCTGAATACTTGTCATATCAATATCTTTTCTTCCAACCATTTTGCTGCGCCGTCGTTGTCGTTGGTATCGCAGATATAATCGGCCACTGCTTTTACTTCGTCTACGGCGTTGGCGACCGCTATACCGATACCGCAATGTTTCAACATTTCCAAGTCGTTTATATCATCGCCGAAAGCCGCAATCATATCTGTATTTATATTATAATAATCGGCGACGGCATTGACGGCGTTCCATTTGACAGCGCTGCGATTTGCGAATCTGTATAAATCCTCACCCGTATACCGCAACATATCGCACATCGGGTAATTCAAGGCTATACGCTCGACGATGCCGGGATTTGCGGCACGCAACGATATTTTTAAATAGCTTTGATTGTTTTTAACCGTGAAATCGGTGTACTTATAATGTGACGATTCAGAATCCAACGTATCAAGCCTGTTTGTAAAAGCTGCGGATTCGTTAATGGCTAAAATCGATGTGATTTCCGGTTCTTTCAGGCAATCATTGATCAGCTGAAATGAAATATCGGCGGAAATATCGAACCTGTTTATCACTTTTTCATTTGCATATGCCAAAGCTCCGCCATACCCGATAAATATATCGGGAGTGAACATTTCAAAAAATTTCGATGATGCCTGCGTCGACCTCGCCGTCGCAAAAACCACTTTGATATCTTTTGCCTGACAACTTGAAAGAATGGAAACGGTATAATCTGAAATGGACTTATCGCTTCGCAGCAGCGTATTATCAAGATCGGTGACAATCATTTTAATATTCATTCCCGTTCTCCGTTTTTGTAGTATAAAAATATTATAAATTTATTTTACACGATTGCAGAACAAAAGTCAATTGTTTTTGGTCAAAAATATTGTGTTTCGGCAATCCTTCTTTTTAATATTTTTTTGTTGTATAAAAATTACTCTGTAAATATTAAAGTTATTTTGTCGTATAAAAATAACTTGACAAAATCATTTGTTTGTAGTATAATTTTAGTAATTATTTTCAAAAATTTTTTTAACGGTGATATTAATGTTAAAGCGGGAATTATATTTGTCGCAAATAAGGGGTTTTTACAGCAGTGACCTCATTAAAATATTAGTTGGTATCCGCAGGTGCGGCAAGTCAATAATTTTGGAACAGATTATAGATGAATTGAAAGAGAGCGGCATCAGCGATGCGCATATCATTTATG
>WQXD01000297.1 GCA_009785015.1 Oscillospiraceae bacterium
GTCTTTCATCGCAGAGCCGAATATATTCGTAATCCATTTTTTGAATTCCGGCAATTCCGGCGAATGAATATTATCCATGATTGGCTTATCATATTCGTCGATGATTATATACGGCTTCACTCCGTACACAGAGTATAGATTTACCGTTAAATCTAATAACGCTCTGGCAGCATAATTGTTTTTATCATTAAAATAATCGAGCAACTCCGAATTAATTTGTTCTTCTTTTAAATAACCATAAGCAATTCGCCTTAAATTAACTTTAAAGCCCCATTTGTAATCATCCATATCCAATTCTCTGAAACTCAGATATATTACCGGGTATTTATTTATTTGGCTGAACTCCCGGCTGGTTTCTATATACAACCCAGAAAACAAATGAACCGTGTCTCTCTTGCAGTCCAAAAATTTCGCCAGTGTGTTCATGTTCAGCGATTTTCCCATCCTGCGCGGACGCGTAAACAACAGGACATTGCTGGAATCCCGCAAAACATGCTCTATGAACGCGGTTTTATCGATATATAAATTATTGTTTTCTATAAAATCCTCAAATTGACTTGACGATACATTTATTCGCTTCTTATCACCGACATACATAATTGTTACCCCCCCCGTTTGTTATATCATTATACCACGGATTATTATTTTTTGCAATAAAATTTATGAAATTTCATCCCGCAGCGCATCAATAACATTCGCCTTTTTGATTTTACCGAGCGAGTACATCATAGTGACAAACACCACGGAAAACACGGAAAATACGCTTATTCCGATACTGCTCCACGGCATAGCGAAAGCAACGTCCGCTCCCGCTGTAACGGCTTTATAGATAAAATAAGTTATAACAAGCGCGGTCGGAAGCCCGTACAACAACGCTTTCAATCCGTAGAAGATACACTCATAATTTACCATTCCGTTAAATCCGCCGTCGGTCATTCCTACGGAGCGGAGCATGGCAAACTCGCGCCTGCGCAAGTTTATGCTTGTTGAAACCGTGTTAAACACATTGGCTGTCGCTATCAATGAAATCAAAACGACAAAGCCGTATGTGAATACGTTTATAACCAAAATAATCCTGCGCTTGGATTCCATCATCTGCGCCACGTTTGTCAGCGTATATCCCGAAACGATTCCCGCGCCGCTGATGACGGTTTCCATTTCTGACGCCGAATTCATAGGGTTATCCGACAAAAACGTCAATGTCAGCGTACCTAAATCTTCTGTATTAAAATTCAGTTCGTTTAACATGGAATACGGCGCGAATAAAATAAATCCCGTGTAACGAGTTGCAGAAATAGCAGGCGGCATTTGAGCCGCAAAAGTAACGGCTATGTTCTTTGTGTTTTTCAAATCTTCAGACGATGACATTTGCAGTGATAAGTCTTTGCCCGCGAACATATCAAACGAAACAAATCGTTTATTTTTGTAATCGTATTCCTGCACTTTTGCGACGGCGACAAGTTTCGCGTTTTTACCCGTATATTCATTGACGGGAAGTTTTAAATCCCTGATGTAACGCAGGTAAGTTTCATCGTCGATGAAAACCAAGATTCCCCCTGACCCGATTGTTTCATTGAAATCTTCCGAGTCGTCATATTTCATATATCCCAAATACTCCCTGTATCGGCTGCTGAATAATTCTGCCGGTATTCGGCCGCCGTCAAAACTCGCTGACACGAAATACCCGCTTTCATATACATCGCTGACATTCTTTAATTTGCCGTAAAGATTGATTGTTTCTTCAAATTCCATGTAATTCGAGACAAACGTAAGGTCGTAACCGTAATCCCCGACTGAACCTTCAACGCCTTTTTGCAGATACATACCGAACGCGCCTGCGGAAATAAACAGCACCACACTGACAAAAAGAGATATAACCGTGCTGCGGTAACGCTTTTTGTTTCTCCTGAAGTTTTTGAGGGCGAGAGTTCCCTCTAATCCAAACAGTTTTCGCGTGAGTCTTGAAGTTTTCAATACTTTGGCTTTTATTTTAATATCGCCGATCTGCCTGATGCTATCAATGGCCGAACGCTTGGAGGCTCTCCTTGCGGGAATATACGCGGATAATAATATTGTCATTACGGCGACCGCCGCCGCGATAACAACCGCGGGTATAGACACGGTCAAAGTCAGGGCGACCCCGCCCGCGGACATTTCTTCAAAAATGCCTCCCACCAGTTCCAATGTAACTCCAATACCGCAGATTCCGGCAAGTATACCTATAGGTATGCCTATTATACCAACGCAGACGCCCTCAAACAATACGGATTTTCTCAATTGTTTGCTTGTCGCTCCCACAGACGAAAGAATACCGAACTGGCGTGAACGTTCGCTTACGGATATAGCAAACGAATTATAAATCAGCAGAATCGAGCCGACCATAATCAAAGCAATCAATATGCCGCCGAGAGAATACAGGACCGTGTTAAAATTGTCATGGTTTGAAATACCCATAAAACGCAGTAAACCGTTGTTGAAATTATAACTGCCCGACGCTGTCCTTGCGGCGTAGCCGTAAACATCACGAGGGGATTTAAGCGAGGCAAGTATGTTATAACTTGTGGTTTTATCATCAGTTTGTGAATCCATACGAGTTATCAAGGTATATCCGGGAGCAGAATAATTTTCAAATGCAGGACGGGCGATAATCCCGACGACGGTATATGTTTTTGTGGTTATTGGGGTAAACGACTCTAATTGGGAACCATCTTCATCCATTATAATACCGCTGTTTTGATTGCGTATATAGCCGTCAAACATACGGATTCCAACGGACAGCGTCAGAACGTCGCCGATTTTATATGAGACGCCGCCGGTGGTATTTATGTGTTCGGAAATAATTATTTCACCGTCGTCTTGCGGCAGTCTGCCCGACAATAATTTTATAGGCAGGGTATCAAACGCTTCTTCGCCGAATCCCATGATAAAAAGATACGGCTTGGCATCGAGATTATTTCCGCTTTCAAATACGGCATACCCGATATTCTGCACAACTGCTGATTTGTTTAACTCTTTATCCGCGAGGCGTTCCTGCATAAAATCATAGTCTGTATCAATAAATTCAACGTGCCAGTCGCCGAACCTTGCAATTTCACTTTTGATTAGTAAATTTTGAAAAGAAGAAATAAAAGTCGTGACTCCGGTAATCATTGCGGCGGACAAAATTACGCCGATAATCGTCACAATCGTTCGAGTACGGTTCTTTTTCAGGCTTTGCAGGGTAACTTTATTGAATATATTCATAAATTACACCTTCACTCTCTCGTCGCGCGAAACTTTACCGTCGGATATACCGATGATTCTGTCCGCCTGCAAAGCTACATTTTCGTCATGGGTGACAACGATAAGAGTCTGCTTGTATTTCTTATTGCTTTCTTTCAATAGATTTATGATTTCCTGCCCGTTTTTGCTGTCAAGGTTGCCCGTGGGTTCGTCGGCAAGCATGACGGCGGGAGCGTTCATCAATGCGCGTCCGATAGACACTCTTTGCTGCTGACCGCCCGATAATTGATTTGGCAGATGGTTGCGCCTGTCAGACAATCCAAGAAGCCGCAGAAGCTCGTCAAGTCGTTCTTGATTGACTTCGCGTTTATCCATCAGCACCGGCAGCGTGATATTTTCCGTCACATTCAAAGTCGGAATGAGATTATAGAACTGATAAATAAGCCCTACCTGCCGTCTGCGGAAGATAGCCAATTTTTCGTTGTTCTGAGCGTAAACATCCTGTCCGTCGAGATATACTTTCCCGCTTGTCGGCACATCCACGCCGCCGATAATATGCAACAGAGTGGATTTCCCCGAACCGGACGAACCGATTATTGCGACAAACTCGCCTTTTTCTACCGTAAGCGAAACATTGTCGAGAGCGATAACCTGATTGTTTTCTTTGCCGTAGATTTTGCATAAATTTTCGATTTTTAATAATTCCATAGGATTTTTAAATCCGCCTTTCTGATATGTATGCTTATACTATACCAGTTTCAAGTGACATTACGGTGACTTTCAAGTGACGATTCTGTCACTTTCGGAAGATGTGATTTATATCAACCGTTCCAATATTATTTCGAGCAACTGCCTGTCGTCCATTTTACCGTTTGCGAGCTCCAACCCTACATGAATAACGTCATCATCTGTAAAACCGGCTTCAATGCGGTTCAAATCCAACAACACCAACATCACATAAGTGCCTATTCGTTTATTTCCGTCTATGAAAGGGTGATTGCACACAAGAGAATACGCCATCCGGGCGATTTTTGCCGCCGTGGATGGGTATAACTCAACGCTGTCAAAAGTCTGGAACGGGGCGGCTAACGCGGAATCAAGCAACGCTTCATCCCTGATTCCGTTCAAGCCGCCCGTGCTGTTCAGTAACATTTTATGAAGTCGTATGACTTGTTCTATATTTATTGTAATCATTTTGCCAACTCTTCAAAGGCTTTGATATGTTTTGCCAAAATATGCGTTGCCGCCGCGTTCACGTCCATATCGTCCGCAACGGTGTTTTGCCGGAACAGACTGTAATCCAAC
>WQXD01000298.1 GCA_009785015.1 Oscillospiraceae bacterium
GGCGTCAGCGGACAATTTGCCGATTGCCGTCATTCCGATTATCGCGTTCATCGGCGTGCGTATCTCATGGCTCATTGTGCTCAAAAAATTGCTTTTTGCCTTATTGGCGGCTTCGGCCGCTATCCGGTGCCTTTCCGAATCGAGTATGATATTTTTTGTTTCGGTTATATCCACCAGCGTGCCCACGACGCGGACGAGGTTGCCGTTTTTGTCGCGGACCGTGACCCCGGCGGCATGGTAATACGAATATTCGCCGTCTTTTTTGAGCAGGCGGTATTCTATGTCGTACGGCGTTTTTCCCGTCGTGTCGAGCAGATGTTTTTCGAAGGCGTCAAGAGTTTTTTGTTTGTCTTCGGGATGCAGCAGGTCGCTCCAGCTGCAAAGTATGTTGGGAAAATCATTTTCGTTTTTATAGCCCAGCATATGCCGGAGTTCTTCCGACCACATGAATATATTATTGGGATTGATCGGATCGTGCTTTACGATTTCCATTTCCCACAGGCCGACTTTCGAGGCTTGGATCGCCATATCCAGTTTTGTGATCTGAAGTTCGTTTTGCTCCAATGCGTCTTCCATTTTTTCGACGGCGGTTTTCAATTCCTCCTGGATTAATTCGCGGTTTATGGCATTTACCAGCATCAGTGTCACGGAATACAGCATATCTATTTCATCTTTTGGGAAACAGCGTTCCTTGATGACGTCGTCGACGCAGAACACTCCCCAAAACTTGTCCCGGTAAAACAAGGGGATGGTGATCGTGGAGACGAGCCCGAGGGAGCTCAGCAGCTCCTGATCTTCCCGCGGCAGGCGCGCAACGGGTCCGTTTACGTTTTCACCCCGAAAAAACAGCTCCTGCCATCTCTCGGTGTAGGGCACCGCCGTGCCGAGGGGGACATCGGGGGCCCTTTTGCCGGCTTCGGACAGCCACTTGTATTTCAGGGCAAAATGAAGTTTATCGTTTCGCATTTCATTGGGCCAGATCTGCACGCAGTCCGCTTCCATGCTTTGCCCGATGATTTCCATGCTTTCCAGCAGGGATTTTTCAAAATCTTCCTCATTCGCCGCCGCGAGCAGCACGGAGGCGACACGGTTCATGATGTTGAGGATTTTGTCGCGTTTTTGATCTGATTTGATTATCCTGCGGATAAAAAATATTATGATAAGCAGCATGATGATGTATGAAAAAACAAGCAGAAAAATTACGATGACGGACATTTGCGAGAGAGTATATTCCAGCTCGGAGACGAGATGGTTTGCCCAGATATACCCTATCACCCTGCCGCCGCGTATCACCGGAAGCATGGCGTTCATTATGTTTCCGCGCAGCATGGCGCCTACGGTCACCTCCGATCTGCCCGTCTCCATCACCCGCCATCCGGGGTGGTTCTCTCCTATGGAACGGCCCACCATGTCCTGGTACTGGAAGGAAGGGCCGTATGTCAGTATGGCGTCGAGTTCGCGCGAGTAATAGCCCGCGCCGAGACCTTCGGCGGAGCCCGCCACTTCGTCGGTGATTTCGCGCAGCGACTCATTCAGCGCCGCGATTTGGTCCTCCCGCGCCGCGTTTTCCATACCGGCGTCTGCCAGTATTTCGTCGTATCCGCCGCTGCCGATATGGGCCTCAAGCACCCTGGTCATCGCCAAAAGATTTTCTCTTTTTTGTTCGTAAAAAATATTTTCGTTGACGTGGCTCGCTATATACCAAATCGCGATAAACGGCAAACAAAGGCACAAAGCGAGCACAATTATTGTTTTACCGTGATTTTTTAATGTATTGATGTTGTCCATGAATCAATAACTCCCCGATTTTCCGCAATTTTTTTCATAATTTTAAACAACCGGCCTCCGATTACCAAATTTTTGTATTCTTTGTATATTAAAATTATAACACATAACAAAAAAAAGTCAACGGTTTTTTAAAAGAATGTTGAAAAAAATGTCGACAAAATCAACAAACAAACAAAACAACCCGAAATCTTGTCGGGTTGTTTTGTTTGTTTGTTTTTTAATTACGCTCTGGTTTGGATTATGCGCTTTGTCGCAGTGAATGCACCCGCCACAACTATCGTGAGAACGAAGAGCATCACCGCGCTATTTCCCGTCGAAGGGGAAACGGGCGCGGGCGCGGGCTGTGCGGGAGCGGGCTCTGCGGGCGCTTCGGGAACTTCCGCCGCCGGAGCCTCGACAACTTCTTCAGCCGGGGCTTCGACGACCGGGGGCGCCGGAGCGGGGCCGAGCTTCAGTACGCCGCGGAGCGCGTGCGGCCACTGCCATTCGTTTCCCGTATCCTCGTCAGCCATCATAAACGACATCGAGCTCCTGCCCGCGTCTTCCTGGTTGTCGTTGATCTGGAAAGCGATTTTGATCGTCGCGCCTTCCGTCAGCGGCTTGCTTCCGGGGGTGAGCGCGATGGGCATAGCCGCTTCAATGGCATAACCGCCGTCGAAAACCCTCGCGGCATATGGTATTTTCGCGTAGTCGCCGCCCATACCGGCAAAGTTGCCTCCGCCCGAAACTTGTTCGCCGTCCAAATCGGCGTTGGGGGCTGCATGGATCCTTATCTGCCAGTAGGGATTGCCGTCGTTATCCATGTCGTCGCCTTCGATGCTGTTCCAGTCGATAAAAATTTCCACGGAGTCGGTTTCCCAGGGATTGTTGTGATTGTAGTTCGGGGTCGTGTCTTTTACTTCCACATAGAAATAGAGGTTATCATCGTCCCACGCCACCCAGCCGGTCCCGGGCGCGCTGGGCTCGTCGCCGTCGCGCTGAGTCGAAATGTCGACGGGGTCGCCGTAGGCGTCGTCGCGCTGGGCGTCGATGACGATCGTCGCTTTGGGGGCATTGATATTAATGACAGCCATTGCGGGGATCGCCAGTACAACCATCATCGCCGCGCAGAGAATAATTGCCAATGCTTTTTTCATAATTTCCTCCTGAATATAAATTAAATTTTTGCCGGTTCACATATTATTATACCACTTGCCAAAAAAAATGCAATAGGCTTTATAAAAAAATTGAATTTTATTTTCACCTCCGCCCTTCTTCGATCATCGCGAAAATATTTTCCTCGGGGGTTTCGCCTCCCACCTGGTCGCCCGTCCCGATGATTAAGCGCGGCGTGCCCGCGAATGCCTGCTTGATTTCCCGCACTTCGCGGCGCACATCCTCCGGATTTCCGTTTATCAGCGTAGCCACCGTATTGACGTTTCCGTTGAATGTCACCATGTCTGCCAGCATTTCCCGCACTTTCGCCAAACCCTCAAATCCGACGACGTCTCCCGGCTCCCGTTCGAAAGGGCAGACGCAGTCAAAGCCGATCTCTGCCAGATCCGGCACGGTTTTCATGATTTTGCCGTGATTGTGGCTGTGCACAAGCAGCCCGAGCTTATGGGCTTCGCCCGTGACCGCTTTCAAATAGGGCTTGTCCCATTTCCGCCAGAGATTCGGGCCCAGAAGAGAATTGCAGGACACCCCGCAGCCGATAAATACCGATTCGTATTTGGTTTTTGCCGCGATATTTCGCAATTGCGCGATCTGCTGCTCCGTATACTTTTCACGCCAGTTTTCAAGCAAAGCGTCATGGCCGGACATGAAGTACATGACGGCGTTTTCAAAACCCATCGCGCCGCTGACAAAGTCGAAAAACGCGACGCCTATGCCGCATTCAATCAAAATATCCTCTCCGCACTCCTCCCACGCCTTGTTTGCAGAGGTAAAGTCGTAGGTGATATCGCCGGCAAGATGCGCATTCATAAACGCCGCAAGTTCCGCCTCCGTTTTGACCGGATAAGTTTCGGTCCAGGCGGGCTCATGCAGATCGAAGATTGCGGAAGATTCCAGGGCTGTGCCGTCATATTTGACGATGTGCCTGCTCCTGTAGCGGTCAGAGGCTATTTTTTTAAACTCGCCCTCTCCGGTTATATGCGGGTTGTTCACGCCGGCGCCGGCTATGCACCATCCGTCGGCGTTGTATTTTAAAAATGTTTCGCGCATGGCCTTCCAGTGGGGGACCTCACGCTGAAAGGCGATCATGTCGACTCCCAGCACTTTCGCGGGGTAATAACACCAGAATTCCGGCGAAACCGGATAAAAGTCCGAATAAATTCCCTTATACGCATTGAGCATGCGCGTTTTGTGAGTGGTCATATTTTCCCCTTCGCTTGTATATTATTATTTCACCATTATATCAAAAATTTTTTTGGCTGTCAATATGTAAATTTTTTTTTAAAAAACAAAAAAAACTGTTGCATATCGTTATCTTATATGATATAATAATATATGTCGTATAGTAAAATATAATTGCCTGAGGAGAAAAACATTTATGGATACAAAAAATACTACCCAAAGCAAGCCCGAAATCAAATCGTTTAACTGGTACCTGTTTCCATACCCCATAATCATCGTCGCGGCATATCTCGCCATAGGGTTTTTAAAGGACGTGTGGCACCCGACCTGGCTCTTGTTTTTGACCATACCCGTCTATTACGAGATGATCGCCATGACCAA
>WQXD01000299.1 GCA_009785015.1 Oscillospiraceae bacterium
ACGTCAAAGAAGTGCAAAGACGGTTTGCGCCGTTTCGGAAAATGGCTGAAAAGTACGGATTGCAGCTGTCGTATGGAATAGATGAGAGCCGGATAGGTGTGACGGAATCGGGCGGTTCGCTGCCCAATTCGAGGCGTTTTCACCCATTCAACCACATCGTAGGTCATACATTTCAAGCCGCGTATGACGCTCAGCTGATCAAGCAGATGGCGGATTGCGATATCGACTATTGCTCCGTATGGGGTTATACAAGCGCTCACGGCGTCAGCAGCAAAATTGGCGTGCCGGACTGCTACCCTACAGTATCTTTCCATGTGGCAAGTGAGTATCACAAAATGTGCCGCGGTAGTCGGTTGCCTGTAAGGACGGTGCGGCAGGACGACGACGCCCTTCGGAAAAATACCTGTCAGACAAAAGTTGATATTCTCGCTGCCGCAGACGACAAATATGTGTATATAATGGCGTACAATTTCGGCAACTCGCTTGAGTATGACACGGCGGTTGATATTGTTGTTGACGTCGGCCTGCCGGAGCTTGATGGGCAGACGCTCGAAATAACGCGCTGTGTCATCGGCGACAAGGCCAACTTTTTCCCCGAGTGGCTGCGTGACAGAGAACGGTATGGGATTGGCGACGACTGTTTCCTGCATTCGCCCGACAGCGCGGCGCTCGACACGTCAAATACGCTGAAACGGGGCTGGGCGCGTGACCTGTACTTCCGCGAACTCAGGGACAAATATGTTGAAATGTCAAGATTGGTACCGGAGACGTCGACAGAAACAGTGGCAGGGGGAAAATTGTCATTGCGGATGACACTGTCTGCAAACAATGTTGCGTTCTGTACGGCGAAAATGCCCGTAACAATATCAACGATGAAAAATAGTAAAGGGGAATAATTATGATAAAATGGTGCAAAAAAGTACCGCAGGAATTGATTTCACGGTTATACAATCAAAGTGTTTCGGGGATTGAGGACGACGAACTCATTGATGAAGTCGGGTGGGCCCTGTATGCGCGCTGCGAGAGCATCATCTCTGCGACGAACGGATTTGAGCAAAAGCGTCTGATATGCCTCATCTGCGGCAAAGACATTCCGCTTTCCGGCAATATTTTCGATTGCCCGTGCGGTTTTCGCGCGACGTGGGAGGAATTCAAAAAATCATACACGGGCAAGCAGCTCCACGCAGCCAACGCCCTGCCGATTTTTTTGGCTTACCGAAGAGATTTCCCGAAAGCTGAAACCTACGGCGAGAAATTGGTATGTATTGACGTGCTGATACACTCTTTCCACATCAGCATGTCGTACTACAAAGAATTGGACAGTTACGATACAGAGGACGAAAACGTCGCGCTCAACCGTCCTGTTGGCGCGAACCTGATCGAAGGGTCGCTTTTGGAAGTGATATTGTTTCTCGATAAATTGTCCGCTCTGCCCGACTCGAAAGAAAAAGAGCGGTGGCAGAAAATCGCGCCGCGAGCCAACGGCGGCGAAGTATTGAATCGCAAAGAAGCTATGAATGAAAAGCCGGCTGATATAAACAGCGATGTAAAAATCAAGTGGGCGCCGAGGGTAAAAAAGGCGGAAATTCGTGAAGTGTATAAAGCAAACGCCCAAGGACTTGACGACGAGGTGAAAATCGACAATCTCGGAATTGCGCTTTATTTGCGGTGCGTCGATATACTATGCGTGAAAAGGGCCCGTTCAAAAGGCGGAATCAGATGTCAGTCGTGTTACCTGAAAGAGGGAACCGAGACATATATTGAATACAACGAAAGTTTCCATAAGGGTATGCCGGAAGTGACGATAATCTGCCCTGTCTGTGGATTTGCGTTTACGAATACGGAGTTTTACAAAAGCGTCAAGGACAAGCAGCTCAATTCGGGCGGGGCAGTGCCCGCCTTTGAGCATTATGTGAAATATTTTCCCGTCGAAAAAGAGATGGGCAAAAAAATGCTGCTGATAGATCAATTGATAAATTCGTTTCATTATCATCTGTTAAAAAACATGAAAGAGGCGACGCGGTCGGTCGTCCCCAATCTGATCGAGGGCAAACCGTCGGAGGCGCTGGCTTTCTTGGACGAACTCGGCGGATTATAAGATTTATCTGAGGTTTATTACGCCAAGATTTTTTGCCGGATCCTTCCACCAATCAGAAGTCAGCCGTTCGCTTTTTTTATCCCACTGATACTCGTAGTGTAAGCTGTCAAGTTGGAAAAACAGCTCATCGCCGGGGTTTGCTGTCGTTGAGTTATTCGTTTTTAGATTAAGCCACACAACGTCATAAGAGTTATCGACGTCATAATCGTGATTGCCCGTCAATGGCGCAAACAAATTGACTGTTTTGATTTTGTCATGTTCTTCATATATATAATCCTCATATATTCCTATGCTGAAATAAAAATTTGCTTTTGTCCGGTGTTTGTTTTTTACATTGTCGATAGTTTCGGTTTCGCATTTTAAAACGCCGTTTTCATTTTTTATGTTTTTTATCGTGAACTTGATACCCTCCGCGTCAAACAAAGTGATATTGCAGTTTATAGTTTCGCCTTCATTCGGAACAATGACGGAATATCCGTCTTTGATTTCTCTGAATGAGTGCATTACGAATATATAATTTAACATAATTCTTTTTGCGTCCATGTTATAATTATTTGCATTTGCGGTTATAGTATGAAAATTGTAATTGTCATTATATCCTTCAAGCATTGCGTTCCCCGAAGCATAACCTGTTTCGCCGTCAGCCGATTCCATAAAAAAGGAGGCGTTAATTCCCGTAGTGGATGCGTGTTTGCCGATGTTAAGCGTAAATTCATCAATAATTTCCGCCGCAAATATATTTCCCGTTCCTGAAAGCGGAACCACAGTCATTGAAATATCGTCGAATTTAAGACCTTTGAGATTGGCGTATTCGGTTTTGCTTATATCTTCAAGTTCAACTCTCGTTTCGTTGCCGTAGATGTCTTTTAAACGGAATGTGTTCGTTTCAGGCGTATTTTTACAGATATACGTCGAAAATCCGGGTATTTCTATTCTGCCGGGTTGTACTTTTATTTCTGTTCCGTCGTCAAAAACTGCCGTTATGTTTGTAAATTCGGCGGGGGGCAGCCCGATTCTTCTGTCTTCTTCGCTCAAAAAAGATTCTATTTCTTCGCTTTGGAACAGCCATATACAGACGGTGCTTTCATTTTTATCTATCGTCCGCGTAACGGCGTCCACAACGAAGCTGCCCAGCATGACCTTGTTTTTTGTGGCGTAGATTGTGAAGTCTGCGTTTTTTAATATACCGTGACCGGGCACGAAAAACAACGTGCTGATATAATACGCGCCCACTCCGATCGACATCAATAACGCTATAGCGGCAGCAATCAGTATTCCGCGGTAGTATTTTCTTTGTATTTTCGTCGGTTTATGCGTTTTGGGGTTTTGCGCGGATTTGGAATCAGCCGTGTTTAAAGCGTTTTTGATTTTTTCCCAGACATTGCCGTTTAAATTTTCATCTATTCCGGCATATTCGTCGATTATATTTTGCATTATATTTTTATTGTTCATATTATCACCTCATTTTGTTTATTTTGTTTAATAAAAACCTCATCATTATCCTTGTCTGTTAGGCCTTTTTTTCTCATTTTTTCTATACTCTCTTTATACCGCCATGTGACCGTGCCGAGCGGAAGGCTCATGAGTTTGGCGATTTCATGGTGTTTGAATCCATAAACTGCATGAAGTATTACGATTTTTTTATCTTTTTCAGATAAAACGGACAGAAGCATATCCGCTTGGATTTTATCGAGAATGATATTTTCGGGCTGCGCCGTATCTTCAATATTGTTTTCAAAAGTATCAAGGCTTGTTGTACGGGTATTTTCTCTGATGATGGAAACAGCTTTATTTTTCGCGATTGTAAGTATCCATGCTCTCGGATTTTTATGAATCCTGTAACTTCCGGCATTTTCGTAAATCGAAATAAAAGTTTCCTGCACGGCATCTTCCGCCGTATATTTGTCTTTACAGAACATGAGCAGAAATTTATATATATCATTGCTCATAATATCATATAATTCTTTCAGGGCATTTTTATCCCCGTCTGCTATCTTCTTTATTGTATTTGATAAATTATTCAAAATACCACCTTCTTTTTTAATTGAATTTTTTGAACGCCGTTCACTATATAAACGCGCGAGAAAGCATTTTTATTGGGAATTTTATAAATTTTTATAATTATTATTTCGCGAAATACAAAAAAGATTTTGTGATAATGGGCGGTCTCGACGTTCAATCCACAATAGGCTTCGGGGATTATAAGAATCTCGAAAACGAGATAAGAAGGGTTGTAAATCTTTTCAAAGAGGGCGGCTTGATTTTCTGCACGACCCACATGATACAGCCCCACTGCGAAATCGAAGAAGCGGAATTCGCCTTTGATCTGGTATATGATTTGGTTCGGGAAAATACATAGCAGATATCCGCAAGACAAAACCGGGAGCAAA
>WQXD01000300.1 GCA_009785015.1 Oscillospiraceae bacterium
CCGCTTTGTTTTTATCTAATTTGAACGGTATAATATAATCCGGTTTCAGCCCGCCGGTAAACTGTCCCGGCACTACTGTCGGATTGCCGCAGTACGGGCATGACGTTGCCGCCGTCGTATCGTCGCATATAATCGCGGCGGAACATGACGGGCATAGATAACCGCGCATACGCGCCGCTTCATCATCGGTGAAATTATTTGTCATTGTTATATCCCATTGTGGTTCCATACCGACGGAAGCGGCTTCCTGCTCTTTGTCCGCGTATAGCTGTTCGATTAAAGCCACGTCAAATTTTGATCCGCAGCTGGCGCATACCTGCTGACCGGACTTTACGTCAAAGCCCAGCGCGGCGTAACAATTTGGGCATTGATAGTTTGTGATTTGATTTGCCATAGAATTACCTCCATAAATATTTTTTACGCCTGTACCGCTCCGCCGCAATATTCGCACCGTCCGCTTGCGTCGGGAGTAGTTGTCGCGCCGCAGAACGGACAAGTCTGCGCTATTTTGGGCGCGTTTGCCGTAGTTATATTATCGCGTATTTCCTGACGCACCTGCGTTAATGTCTCTTTTATCTCGTTTGCCTGCCGCTCAAATTCGCGATAATCAACCGAACCGCGTCCTTTTATACTATTTTTATTGATTTGAACCTTTATTTCGTTGAACCACTTTGAATTGACGTAAATGACAACGTTAAAATCATAATAGTATTCATACCTCGGCGGGCTATAGCTGACCGATCTGCCGTCTTTGTCTTTTGTTTTTAGTTCTTCTTTTATCTCATGTATGTCAGTCTGGCAGCCGGTCACCTGCGAATATGCCATAACGTCCGGGTTTTCATTCTGCCAGCGGCTCGATGACGTGACAATAAATTTCCGCGAGTCTTCATCAAGATATACTTTTGTTTTATCCCCAAGGGTACGGGTAACGTTAAACGCCGCAACATCCGCTTTGTTCGCTTCACGATATGCGAGATGTTCTTTTATTTCTTCAAGAGTGGTTCTGCGCCTGTCGGTCATAAAAGGCGAGAGCAGAGCGGCGCAGTTTTTGCACATATTCCCGTCCTCTAATTTTCGGTTTCCCAAAAGACCTATTTTATCGCTGCATATATCGCAGTATTTTTTATCAAATAATCCCATTAAATAATCGCTCCTTTCGTTTTTCACGTAATTTTTATTCACTTTTTCTTTTTCCTGATTTATCCCATAGACAAAGGAATCCATATATCATTTGATTCATCAAATCGGTAAACCTGCATTGAGTTCAACTCAACCGCGTAGGCATTTTCCGGTATTAAGAACCCATCATCAGAATAATCGGTTCCCATGTAAACAATATAGCAAACTTCGCCGTCGAGTGTGACGGTATAATCCGTCAATAACGCAGTTATGCCCATATTTAAGTAATTTATAGTTTCTTCGCATAGATTTTCAATAATATAGAAAACACTGTCGTAAATATAGCTATAATCTTCGTCACCGTAAAATCCGTCATATATAAAAGACGGATAAAACGGATACTGTTCTGTCGGCGAGCCGTCATCAATACTATAACTCAAAGGGTCTCCTTCGGTTAAATGCAAAGTCAAATAAACCCCGTCGGCTTCAAAAAAGTATTTTCCGGTTAATTCCGGCGGCGAACTAAAATCAGGATTCGACATATCCAAATCCAATTCGTTCCATAATTTCAATTCCAGAACGCATGAGCGTATGCCCGCGGGATTGCTGCCTGTGAAAGAAACCGTATATTTTCCCGCGTAAAACGCGTATGCGTCTCCGTTGTAAAGCAAGCCTCTTCTGAGTGAAACATCCCCGTTTTCCCCAAGTCCGAGATAAACAGCGTCTATGTCGTCGTAAAGTCCCGTAACGGGTCCGTTTTCATAGATCCATTCGTCTTCAAAAATGTTCACAAGCCAACAGAAAGTCCTCACATCGTAACGCAGGCCGCTTTTATCTGCGGCAATAATAGTCAATTCCTCGGTGTTTTCGCCGTGCGGTTCATAAGAGAGCGAAACTATATCTTTCAGCCAGGGAAGTTTGCCGAAACTGTAAAGCCATTCCGGGACAAAAGGATTTGCCTGAAGCCATTCCAGACTGCCGTCCTCCATCAACAGCAAAACTGCGGGCATTATATATTCTTCGGCATACGGGTCCAATTCCGCGACTTTGCCTACACAGGCGTCTTTTACCCTGCCCGAAAGTCCGGTTATGTTAAAAGGTCCGCTTTGGTATACTCCCTCCCATTTGTCCAAATCAAAAACCAACGAAGCCGCGCCGTTTTCGATACGCACTTCCACAAGCGATTCTTTATCCCGGCGGATAACAACGCCGCCATTTTCCTCGTTATAATCCTCATTATCATACGCTTTATGCGAATACTTTCCCGTCAGCCACTCCGACCCGCCCATGTCCGCGGAACGGTCGGATGAATTAAGCCATGCGCCGGTCATGAACTGATATTCAACGGTAACCATTACGTTGGGTTCGTTAATAAGCGGCGCGAACAACATCACGGTTTCACCCGTATCCACGCGCAAAGCCGCGATGTTTTCCTGCACGAAATAGCCTTCCCCGTCATATTCCACAATATCTATGGAAATATCCACTCCGTCTTTCAACGGAACGAGTAAAACTTTTTCGTCATTTCCCGCGAGATGAGTATCAATCATATATATAGCGGTTGGTTCAAGGGCGATATATTCGCTTAATAAATAATCTGTTAAAACGAGGACTAAATCGTCTTCGCCGGCCCGCTCCAAAATCGTCCGCGACGATTCGACGTTATCCTGCGCGGTTTTACCGGTTTTTAAAACGTTACCCGCAAAAGTGCCCTCAGGTTCGGGAGTACCCTTTCCTGAGATATTTATGTCACAGCCTGAAAGACATAACAAACTGAGCAGGAATACGAAAGATATTATTCGGGTTTTCATCTTAAATTATCCTCCTCATTTGGCTTTGGCTAACGCGTCAAAATCAGGGGACTCCGCGTTACTGCGTTGAAAGACCACAGGCTGACCGTCATTGAAAACAACCGTCAGCCGGTCGCCTTCAAGGGCATATTCAAGAACCCCTGTTACATCGCCGTTTATAAAAGTCATAATGCCGTCATTCCATGTGCCGGAAACGACAGAGCCAAATCCGTCGCCCCAATAACAAGTTACGGCCCTGTCAAATTTTGCCGTGACCGCGCCGTCATTACTGAAAAGTATACACCAGTCATATCCAAATTGCTGAAGAAGCGAACGGTTCCCGACAGAACCGGACGTTTTCATAGAACGGAGTTCAAAAAAGTCGGTTTCTTTACCTTCGCAAACGCTTAAAGAGCCCTCCTCTGTTTCCCATGTCAGATTTATAGTCGAAAGAATTATACCGAAAGCCATCATGTCAGCTTCATCTCCGCTTAATCCGGCAGTTGTAACTTTGACGGCGTTGCCGCCAATATGCGTGACAACTTCAATCTGACCTTCCCCGTTGACAACGCCTCCCCAGATTTTCCCTTCGATTTCATTGTCCGGCAGCTGTTGCCCTTCGGAGAGCGTTACACATTCTTTTATGCCGTATTCGACATAAATACTCTTGCCGTCAAATGCCGAATCGGGATTTGTATTAAAAATAATCATATCGGATTTCACCGGATTTTTGTGTCCGTACCAGCCGTCGGGACAGACCATAGACATAACGCCGCTTATAAAACCGTCAGTTATAGACACTTCGACAACCGAGCCGCCGCCGGGCGAAGCCGATGCGCTTTTGTCATAAGAATCATAGTCGCCGCGGCGGTATATATCTGTAGTGCCGCCTTCTTCGTCTATGACCGTCAGAACGTCGCCATCTATAGTATATTTTCTTGTCACTGATATTTCGTCGTCGCCGATAATAAATATCATAACGCCGTCTTCCCATTTTCCGACCCAAGGCATCATTCCGGTCATAACCATTTCGACAACCCCGTCATTATGAAAAAGCACATACATATCCATGCCCATTCCGAGAACCGCGTCGCGGTCGCCAAACATACAGGATTCTATAAGAAAAAAGTCAAGTTCCCCGTTTTTACAAATGTTTGAATCACTCATAATTTTTCCCCTTTTGGTTTATTTCCCATAATTCGGAGCGTTATTTCTTTGTATATACGCTTACGCTGCCGTCCGTATCCTCAACAGTCATCTCTTGTCCTTTTATAGAATATTTCCACTCGTCATGATCATAAACCTGACCCTCAAAAATCCAGTCAATAAACAGTGTGCCGTCTTTATCTTCGTAAGTAAATTCATTTTTCAATTCGCCTGCGGCGGCGTATCCGGTGCCGTCTTCGTTGAACGCATAGATATAATAAGCCATGTATTCCCATTCGCCGTAGAGCGTTGCGTTTTCTGCACTGCCTTTGTTGTCTCCGCTCTTGTCGCCGCCGGATTTGTCGTCGCCGCCGCAGCCTGCGAGCATAGTAACGCCGAGTATAAGC
>WQXD01000301.1 GCA_009785015.1 Oscillospiraceae bacterium
CTGTTATAATAATAACTTGACATGATTTATGCACGTCCGTTCGTTAAATTAAATAAATTAATTTATTATTTTTATTATTTATTATTTAATGTATTTTTCCCACGCGGATTTGAGCATGTCAACGAAATTATACGGATATAATCTGTTGTTGAATATAAAACAGATACGCCTTACGTTTATGTCGTTCTCGTCCTGCAGCTCCACGTCGAAAAAACTGAATTTAAACGGCGACGTTGATTTTCCGAAAATAATATCCACCGCGTTATTCTTGCCTTTTTCTATTGTAACGGGGATTGCTTTCTGTTCGCAGAAATCAATAACGTCATATAAATGCCCGACGATTTTTTCAAAATCGCTGCCTTTGTTTTTGAACACCCAGCCGTCAATATTATCTATGGGCTGCATCGTGTTCAAATGCCGGGCAAGCATATCCAAAACGCGCCCGGCTTCAGTGAAATTCACAGCCTCGTTATTATTGCCGTTATTTTTTTTATTTGCTTCGGGGCGTCTTATCGCCGGACTGCGGGGGCTGCTTGAATTGCGCGAACTGCGCGAATTACGCGAATTTATCAATTCTTCGATTTCTTTTGACGGGGTGATTTCTATTATCTCTTTCGGGATCGCCCGGCTGTCTACTTCGTAGGGGATTTTTCTGTAAGTGAGCGGATTCAGCGTAACAGAATAAACGGTGATCCTGAATTTCGGGTCGATATTTATGATCGCCGAGATCGTCGAGCCGTTGTTTCCGTTCGCGAAGCGCGTATTTGTGTCATTGTCGGTATTTGTGAACCGGTCGAGCGAACCCGGGTGGCGGTGCCATAATCCGAGGACATTTAATTTATCGCCGTATAATTTATTTATCTTGTTCGCCAAGTGAGTGACGTATTTTTTATCGTATTCAAAATAAGTTGTCTCAAAAACAGAATCCGGGCCGGGGTCTATCGTTTCGACGACATACCAAACGCCGTTCTGCTGAGCCACGCCCAAAAAAACCCCGCCGGTTTCCGTAGAGATTTTTTCGTTGGTTTCCGCTAACAGAGCCGTATACGCTCTTTCGGAGAATATGACTTTTGCGGGCATATCATCTCAGCCTTTCGTCTAAAATACATCTATCAGATAACCGACCGCCGGTATGACGGCCGAAGTTAAAACAATCAGCGAAGCGACAGCGGTTATTATCCATGCCTTTGTATGCGGGTAAGAATACGGCCGGATATACTCCGCCGACGTTAAATACGCGAACCAGCCGCGCCAAAAATCCTGATTTTTGCCGTCTTTATTGGTTATTCCCCAGAAAATCAACACGCCTTCAACTACGCCCCATATAAACATCCCGATAAGCATAATAGCGGCAACCACGAAAACAGAATCCATAATAGACAGCGCGATTGCCGAAATAGAAAGCTGCACGGCGCCTTTTTTATAATATTTCGCGTAAAAATTATGAACGCCTAAAAATCCTAACTCTACGGCTAATACCCCCGCGATCATATAAGAGCGGTCGGAGCAGTAAACTTTTCTTCTTGGAGGAGACGCCCAGCGGACAGAGTCAACGCGGGGTCTTGTCATTGTCTGCGTCGCGGGGGGAGAGCCGGTTCTGTGAATCCGGCCTTCGTTGTCGATCCAAGCCATATCGCCGCCTCCTTTAAAATTTTCTATCTCTCATACTCGCACGGAGGGCAGCTTCCCCTGAATCCCACCTCAAGCGAGGTCGTGACCTGAAGCGGATAACTGAATATCTCCGCCATTTCCCCGCCGACTTCGACATTGTTTGAATTGCACACCAAAGTAAGCTGCTGCAAATCGTTAAGAACCCTCGGGATATATCCCTCGGTATTTTTATTTAAAATATCGACGATAAGTTTTACTGCTATAGTCGTCACGAAATTTATATCGACAGAAATGCCCGGTATAAATTTAACTTTCGTTAAATCTTCTTCGTTTGTGTAAATGCGCCGGTTGGTCGACTGCCTCTGAGAAAGACCGCCGCCGTCGCCCATTGCGCATTTATAGCACGGCATATCCATATTCGGAAGCCAGTAAAAAATCTCGCCCGCGAAAGCGCGTTCCCATAAGCCTATGCTTATAAACGGCGTTTTATAGAAAACCGACAGGCAATTTGAATAAACGTCTGCCGCGCGGTCGTCCGCACCGCCGACCATGATGGCGTTATCGCCCAAGCAATATTTGTCAAAAGCCTCTTTTTGCGTGACTTCGACAAGTTTCGGGATCGCCGTAACGTCCGCATAGGGATTGATATGCTTAATTCTCTGCGCCAGCGCATCCACTTTATAATTCCCGACATCCATGATAGAGCACTGATGCCTGCAAATATTGTGATACTCAAAAATATCGTTGTCGATTAGCAGAAATTTACCCACTCCCGCTTTGGCAAGCTCGAGCGCGACCAAGCTGCCCACCGAGCCGCAGCCCAACAGAACGGCGGATTTGTCGGTCATGATATTAGACTCGAGAATCCCCGTATTGCGCGAGAAAACATTCTGGATCAGATTATACGTCTTTATTTCAAACTTCCGCCCTTTAAAAACAAACTCAATCGTATCATTATCGTTATTTCTTTTCCCCACAAGTTTTTCATCGGAGTTTGATTCCTGATCCTGATCGCCTGATATGATCTCGCCGAGATATTCAGCCGGCAGAGCCTCGCGGGTGGCGTCGTCAAATATATTAAAAACTCCCGTTTCTTCATAATATGTCCCATAGACCGCCCCCGTGAAACCGCTTGCGAGCATATCCTCGGGCATCATCACGATATTTTTCTTCTGTATTTTCAAAGAAATCATTTTTTATAATCCTCCCACGCCTTTTTAAGCAGATTTCCCTCGTATAAATATAAACTATTGTTGTGGACAAAACATATATGCTTTTCTTCTTCTCCTTTTTTTTCTCTCTCCTGCTCATTTTCATTCTCTGCGCCGGGTTCGGCTATTTCGGCTGTTTCTATTTCGTTTGATTCGCTTACTTCGGCCGCATTTGCTTCGGGTGTTTCGGGTATTCCGCTTGTTTCGACCGGTTGAGCCGGAACGGGCTGAAAGAAAAATTGCATTATACGCTCAAATACGCCTTTCTTTTGCAGATATTCTTCCCTGCGGGAAAAATCGAACATATAAAACGAAAATTTTAAATTTGCGTCCTCGCCGCCTACTACAAGCTCGACTTCGTTGCCTTCTTTTACGTCGCAGGCATACGGGATGCCGATCTCTTCGCAGAAAAGACATTCATCGACTAAATAATCGTCTATGATCATGTTATAATCGTCTTCGCTGTTCTCAAGCTGCGCGCTGTTGCTTGCGAGAGCGCAGCTTTTTGTTTTCTGCAAATAATTCGCGATTATATTAATAACTTTAATTTTGTTTTGCTTATTAAGATTCTCCTGATATGCTTTCTGCCTTTCCGCAGACAGTTCATTGATCCGGCTCTCGATATCCTGATATAAGAGAACGCCGGGCATTTCCTGCGGGATTTTGCAGTCGCCGACCTCATAGCTTATTCTTGTGTATGCGAGCGGATTCAAAGAGGCCGAATACATCGTCAGCCTGAAATTCGGGTCGATATTCACGAGCCCGGATATTGTGACGCCGTTATTCTGCTCGGCGAATTGCCTTATCGTGCCGTCGTCTGTTCTCGAGAAAGTGTCCATTGAGCCGGGATGCCTGTGCCATAAGCCGAGAACGTCAAGTTTGTCGCCGTAAAGACGGTTCACTTTGTTTGCTAAGTGCCTAACATAATTACCGTCATATTCAAAATATGACGGTTGGAATATCGACTTTGGCCCGGGGTCTATCGCCTCGATGACGTACCAGGTTTCATCGCGCATGACTCCGAGAAAAATCCCCCCTGTTTCAGTCGCGATCTTTTCTTTGGTTTCCGCGATAACAGAAGTAAAAGCCCTGTTTGAGAAAACAACATGCCTGGGCTTGGTTATAGAAATATTAGAATTAGAAAGTGTGATCATATATCTCATCTCCTATGTCGCCGTGCAGCCAGCAGGTCACGGTAAACGTCCATTTGACGGCCCAGCGCAGCGACGCGGACGCGGACGTTACGACATTCCCCGCGTCAACGTCTTCTTTACGGGCGGTGCACATATAAAGATTGCCCGCGCCGTCCCGCAGAAGATGAGGCAGCCCTCTGCCGCCCACCTGCTCGTTCAGTTCGGCGAGGTCGGGTGAAATAGAATATATTTTAACAGAGCCTCCGAAGTTGGTGTTGCTCGGGTGGTTATGATCGTAAACGGCCATCAGCGTCCATGCTATATCGTCGTCACCGCAAGGCTTTAACGTTCCCACCCAGCAAATGCGCCCGTCGTCCAGTTTATCAAGCTGAAAGTTCGGGAAGCTGTCGCGCATTGCCTTTTTTTCCGCGGCGAACAGCTCGGGGTCTCTCTCATACCAATAATACCCCGAGGCA
>WQXD01000302.1 GCA_009785015.1 Oscillospiraceae bacterium
CCCCTCCGATTTCGTTTGCCGCGCCCGCTTTTTGGGACGCCGCTCCGCTTTCCATTATGAAGATGAGCTGTATTTTGTAGTTTTCCGGCAGCTTCACCGGGGAATCCACCCTCAGTTTTACCCCCACATATTTTTCCCCCTGCAAATTCGGCGCCGGGTCTTCGGCGGTGTAGGTTTTCGTGACGCCCCCGAAATCCCCCTTTACCGGGGAAGAAAAACCCGCGAAAAGCATATACTTGCCGTTGAAAGCCTCCGAATCGGGGTTTTCATATTTTATCATGCCCATTTTCGCTATGTTTGAGCTTCCTATAAATCCCGACAGCCTCGCATCGTTGAACAGTCCGATATTTGTATTGTTCGGGGTTTTTTTGAGTGCCCCTCCCGCGATTTCCGTCAGTATCACGGCGGGCTCCGCTTCCGCCGAATAGAGCCTCGCGATTTCGGTAAAATCGTTTACTCCGATGATGGATTTGGCGAAATCTATTTTTTCGGCTTCCCGGTTCGTGTCCATATACTTGAAGACTTCGTATATTTTTTTCTTGTCCCCCGGGTCGTTTGCCGTCTCGGCCGCGTGCGTCCACAGACCCAAAGAACCCACTTCATTTTTGTGGTCCACGTGCCCGTGATATATGAAGGCGGTTATATCGGGGGTATATTTCGCCTTTATATACGCGTAAACAAAAGCGGCCGCCTGCAGTTCCTGGTTTTCCTTTGAGTTGTCGCCGGAGGAAAAGCCCTGGCCCGACAATATCACTTTCCGGTTTTCGCCGCTTGGGAGATATTCTTTTTTTTCGAGATTCAGGTAATTGCAAAGCACTTCGATGTTTTTCATCGTTATGACCGGAGTGGTAAAATCGGCCGTGGGTTCGGTCTCCCTCCAGGTTTCGGGATAAAGCGGGGCGGCGTTGTAAGCCTTTACGGCCACGTTCCAGATGAAATTGCCTTCCTTTTCGGAATATTCGCACAACAGGTCGAGTATCTGCTTATTCACGAAATCCCCGTCCCCCTCGGGCTTTGTGGCGAACCAGTTGTCAAAAGGCACATACACCCTGCTCCCGCCGAACCTCGAGCGCATCGCCGTGTCGCAGATTCTCAGCGCCCTCATATATTCCTTCACATAGCTCACAATATCGATCTTGCCGCAATAATTGTACGTGGAAGTCCTGCCCACGTCGCTGCCAAGGATCACGTTGTATATCCTGCCGTATCCCGCGTCGTCTTTGACATAGCGGTCGGCGATAAAAGACATGAGCGCCGTGAAATATTTCACCCCTTTTTCGTCCGCGGTGTTTACGGCGTAAAAAAAGGCTTTGTCGCCGCCGCCCTGCGCGGAAGCCAGGGCGCCGGGGTGGATCAGGCAATTTACCGGGTCAAGCGGCTCCCCGGATTTGACGAAGCCCTCGGCATCCGGGCCGGTTTCGCCCTCGGGCCCGGCTTCCTCGCCCTTTTGGGCCGGCGCCTCAAAATCGCGGGCGGATAAAAGCAGCACGGCGGTGACGTTTATGCCTTCGTTTGTCAGGTACTTTATTTTTTTATCGTATTCGGCGATTTTTTCTATGTTGAAATAAAAATCTTCGCCGCCGTATGTATGCGTTTCGGTATTTGCGGAGGGCTCAGCCGCCATAAAATCGTTTAAAAACATATTTACGGTGGTATATCCCACCCCCAGCAGCCTCGCTTCCCCGAGCATCTGGACGCAAAGCCCTTTTTTCGTCTTTGAAACCGGCGGGATTTCCCTTTTATTGGAAAGGCAGTTTATGTTGGTTATATACTGCGCGTCCGAAATGGGCACGAACTTATCGCCCTCTTTTGCCCCCGCGACGAATTTGTGATACATCTCCCCGCTTGCGAGATTTGAAAGGTTCGGGGCCAGCAGGGTGGAGTTGTACGAAAACCCCTCCGAGCTGTTGACGTCGAAATTGGTTTCGGGCAGGGCGTCGGCTATATCCGTGATTTCTTCGTGCGGCTTCAATTTGAATATATATATTTTGGAGCCGTAATATTTTTTCGCGTCTTCCGGGGAAACATATACCTGCAGCCGTACATATACAAAACCCGGGTTGACGGCCATGTCCTCCCTCGATTCGACCGGGACCACCTGCGTTATCTCGTTTTCTTTTTTCTCGACGAAAACAGTCGCCGACAATATCCGCGTTTTATCCTCGGGCAAAGGCGGCTGTTCCTCCTGGTCTCCGGGATCTCCGTCTTCAGCCGGCGCCGAAAGGCCCGCCAGCGGCAAAAACAAGGCGGCGAAAACAACGGCGGCCATGACTGCCGCTATATATCTGTGTCTGTTTTTTAAATTTGCCATAAATTTCATTAACTCCCAAATCCGGGCGAAATCCCCGTTAGTATAACCATCATATCAAAATATTGTTACAAAATATATTGCCTTTGTGTTAAAATTTAAAATACATACTTGCATTATTTCGCGTTTTGGTATAGAATAATATATATCGGAAAATATATGATGAGACAAGGAGAGCCAAAAAATATGGCGACGAATAACGGCAACCTGAAGATTTTCGCCGCGAACTCCCACCCCGAGCTGGCGGATTCCATCGCGACCCATTTGGGGGTGCCGCCCGGGCGTTCGGAAGTGATGAATTTTTCCGACGGCGAAACCGGCGTTTCGATTCTCGAATCCGTGAGGGGCAGCGACGTCTTTATAGTCCAGGCGACTTCGGCCCCGGTGAACGACAATATCATGGAGCTGCTCATAATGGCCGACGCTTTCAAAAGGGCTTCAGCCGGAAGGATAACTGCGGTCATACCGTATTTCGGCTATGCGCGCCAGGACAGGAAAGCAAAACCCAGGGATC
The DNA here is from genome assembly GCA_009785015.1 of Oscillospiraceae bacterium. Next base: position 2,823 of record WQXD01000302.1, read on the forward strand.
CGATAAGCGCGAAGCTCGTGGCCGATCTGATCACGACTGCGGGCGTGAACCGGGTGCTCACCATGGATCTGCACGCCCCGCAGATACAGGGGTTTTTCAATATACCGCTCGACCATCTCGCAGGTTCCCAGATACTCGCCCCGTATTTTTTGAATAAATTCAAGGGTATGATGCATGATGTCGTCGTGGTTTCGCCCGATTTGGGGTCGGTGGCGCGGGCGAGGGTCTTTGCCGAGAAATGCAACGTCCCCTTGGCGATGATCGACAAAAGAAGGACGGGCACCGACGTTTCGGAGATATGCAACATCATCGGCGACGTAAAGGATAAAACGGTCGTTTTGCTGGACGATGTGATAGATACCGCCGGGACCATATGCAACGGCGCGAAAGCTTTGGTCGAAAGGGGAGGGGCCAAGGAAATTTACGTCTGCGCGACCCACGGCGTTTTATCCGGGGAAGCCCCGAAAAAAATGAAAGAGAGCGTGGTAAAAGAATTTATCCTGCTGGATACAATTCCGATACCCCCCGAAAAAAGGCCCGAAAACCTCACGGTTTTGTCCACGGGCAAATTGTTCGCGGAGGCTATAAAGTGCATATACGAGGAAAAGCCGATCTCGGTTTTGTATATGCACTGACAAAACCGATTAAATGGGAGATTACAGATGTTCTGGATGCGGAATAAAGCAAAAAAAAAAGACGGCGCAAGGATAAAATATATAATAGCGGGGCTCGGGAACCCCGGCAGAAAATATCTCTTCAACCGCCACAACGCGGGATTTCTCGCTCTCGACTATATATCCGAAAAATGCGGGTTCCAAATAAACACCAATAAATTCAAATCCTTCTGCGCCAGGTATACCGCAGGCGAAGATACGGAAAAATTCGATGTGCTGTTCATGAAGCCCCAGACCTACATGAACGATTCCGGCGCGGCCGTTTCGGAGGCTGCCAAATTTTACAAAATCCCTCCGGAGAACATATTGGTCATATCGGATGATATAAACCTGTCCGCCGGAAAGCTCAGGATGAGAAAGAGCGGTTCCGACGGGGGCCAGAAGGGCCTTCGAAGCATAGCGGAACATTTGTCAAGCCAAGATTTTCCGAGGATAAGGATCGGAGTGGGGCAAAAACCCAACCCCGATCAAGATGCGGCCCAATGGGTGCTTTCGGATTTTTCAAAAGACGACAAAAAGATAATGTTCGAAGCGTTTTCGGACGTCTTTGAATGCGTCGATATGTTTATGCGGGAAGTTCCCATCGAAATGATACAGAATAAATACAACTAAAGAGGGTCTTCAAATGGGAAATGAATACGATTTTATCAAGCGCGCCTCGAATGAAAAAGAGATGACTGAGCAGGAATATACGGAAGCGCGCGATCAGTACGCAAAAAAAAGCGAAGAGCTGGGAAACAGAATAAGAAAACTGATTCTGATTTTTTTGGGAATATACGCCGTATCGTTTTTGCTGCTGTACATCCGGCTTTTATTCAGCGATAACGCGGAGTATATAAACAGTTGCTATATACTGCTCGCCGAGCTGATGCTCGCCGTATTTCTTTTCGACCCGAAAGAAGAGATCAAGCACGCGTATGAAAAAGACAA
>WQXD01000303.1 GCA_009785015.1 Oscillospiraceae bacterium
CGCTCCGGTTTTGGTGTTGGGGAGCCCCCACGCCTGATAATATTCGCCGTCTACATGATATATTTTGCCCAAATCGCCGCTTCTGACCAAATCGCGGGCATAACGCGCGGCGGCTATGAACCTGTAGGAAAAACAGACCATATTCAAAACACCCTTTTTTGTCGTTTCTTCAAAAAGTTTTTCCGCTTCTTCCCGGTTGCTGCAGGCGGGTTTTTCCACGGCATACGGTATGCCGCGGCTGACCGCCTCCATCGCCATTTGATAATGCAGGTTGTTTGGCGTGCATATGGAAACGGCGTCGACTTTCCCCGAATCCAAGAGTTTGATATAATCGCCGTAGCACGCCTCATCGGAAACATCGCACATCTTCTTTTTTTCTTCGATTCTCTCGGGCAGTATATCGCAGAGCGCGCTCACTTCCAGATCGGGGCTGTCGTTTATGCCCCAGATATGCGAGCCCGATATGCCGCCGCAGCCTATAATCCCCATGCGAAACTTTTTTTTCATAAGTTATCCCTCCGAAATATATAATAATTTTAGCTGTTGATTTCATTTGGAGAATGACCGTTATTTATCCATGTTCTCGTGTTGCCGTACATTGCCATTGCTGCTTCCAAGCTTTTTTTCGCGTCTGCCTGCGGTTTGTGCTGAAATCCTGTTTCGTTCAATATCCTTGCAAAATCCAACGGCTTATTCAAGCTTTTCTTTATGCTCCGGTTCATTTTTATAACCACATCGTTTAGATCGTCTTGATTTTTACGCCCGTTTTTTTTCAAATAATCTTTGAAAGCCGCAACCTCCGGCGTTTCTTCATAATAATCATCGTCGGCATATCTCAAAAATTCTTCGTTCGGCGGAATATAACGCGGTTTGTTTTCTTGAAGTTCGGAAAGACGATTTACAATATTTTTGATTTTTTCGGAACCAAAAAATGAACCATGCACTAAATAATCGTCCAAGAACCCATAATTTTCGTCGCTCGCTCCAAGAGCCGTAAGTGTTTCGTTCATTATTTCAAACTCCACAACCGTATTGTTATATTTATTGTAAATTTCCGTAAAATCCGCGATTTTTATAACCCCATATAAATTAACGGCGGCTTTTATGTAGTTTCTTAATTTTTGCGCTTTACCGCGCATTTCCGAAAAATCTTCTTTTTCGGCGAAAGTTTTATATAACTCTTTGATTTCTTTCGGTATGACGCAGCGATATTCCCCCTCGGATTCAAAAACCACGAAAATGCGCGCCGATATGGGAATCACAGATTTTAATATAGTTTCACCCGCAACGAAAAAATCATTTTCTAAATTTTCGTTTAATAATTGAAATTCGTCCTCGGTCAAGATCGAAAATACGCTTTTCAGTTTATCGCCGTTGATGTGATTTTCTATGATTGCGTCGATGAGTTCGTTTTTTTTCATCTTTGAGCAGCCTTTTATTTCTTCCATTTCGCATATTTCCCGAAGAGCTGCAACATTGTTGGCGGCGTAAATTTCCCTGAGCGTGAACACCGGCTCACCCGGCGTCACGAGCATATTTTTCATTGCGTCGAACATTTTCATTATGTTTTCATCTGTGAACTTGGATTCATCAAAATCACCGGAAAACATTTCGTTCAGCATATCCATACTTTCCATAACCGACCCCGAATCTGCCTTTGAACTTGCGGCTTTAATCTTTCCGGCATTTTTTTCGTCGAATGCGTATATATCCAGATCTCCGTCATATCCGCACTCGCCGCTTCTCGGCGAATTTGTAATGGGCATCATCATGTCGTCATGTTCATGTTTCGCCGCGTGTTTTTGGCAATATACCGCCCCGACGGATTCGTCGGGATTATACATGCATTCGGTGCATACGAATTTCGCAGGACTGCCGCAAACGAAACACGGCAGCACAGGCGGTATATTCCTTGCAAGCAGCCTGACGGCGGAACTCTGCTTAGGGCGTTTTATTTCCCCGATAAATTTAACATGCAGAGCCGTAGTCGTACCCATATCATATTCATAAAAAATTTTATCGCCCTCTTTGAAGCTGCCTATTGTACGGGATTTACTTATGTTTCCATAACTGTTATGCGAAGCCGTAAAACAACTCATGTGTCCGCAGCACTCAAGCCAGATTTCGCGCAGAAATCTGTCGAGGGATTCGAGTTTTCGGGCGTGCGGAATATCGATATAGAGCCAATAGTCTCTAAAATCCGCACTTTCGATTTTCAGCAAAAAACTTTCTTCCGAGCCGGTATCATGCTCTTTTAAAACATGATTTTTCATCGCGGTTTCGCCGAGAGTTTTTTTGCACATATAACAATTTCCGTCTTTTGATGCATGTTGTTTCGCCATATTTTTTTACCTTTCATTTTGTATATTTTGTATTATATTGTTATGACAAAAATAAAAAAGGTATCAAGGGTAAAGACCTCAATACTCTTTTTTGTTTTTTGGTGGGCGATGAGGAACTCGAATCCCCGACCCTCTGCACGTCAAGTAATAGGTCACTATTATATTGTGCCGATTTTACGCGGATTATTGGATATTTTGGGTTGCCTTAGCCTTATATTTAGCCCTAAACCGCTTTTTTAGCGGTTTTTTGCTGAATATTTTCATTATTTCCCCGCTTAAATCTTCCGGCCTGTTCGCCATTAGCTTTGTGTATAATCCCAAGGTCATCCGAATATCCGCATGGCCGGCGAGATATTGCACTTTTTTTACGTTCATACCTGACAAGATGAGATTGCTGATATATGTATAGCGCATTATATGCGGTGATATTTTAAAGTCAATGACGCGGTTTATTTTCGGGCCCCTTTTGTTTTCCGGCGTTTCGCAGTTTTCAATTTCGCCCTTCTCGATTTTCCTCCGCTCTATTATCTTCCACACATTGCGGAACGAAGTCAAAGAATGGGGTTGATTTAAAGTATTGCAAACGACAAATTCGGATTTGCGTTCCGTTGTGCTTAATAATTTCGTTAGCTTAGGCGGGATTGGTATATCCCTTTTTGCCGCTTTTGTTTTGAGTTTGGTCGATACTTTAGGACGGCAATTTTCAAAAGTCAACGCGCGGCGAACACAAATGTGCGGCGCGCCTTTAAGTTCTACGCAGTCCCAACACAGGCCCAATATTTCTTCGCGGCGCATACCGGTATACAGCCCAATCATTACGAATAAATACGCCGATGTATTTTCGACAACTGCCAACAATGTATTTGCCTGCTGTTCTGACAACGGTGATTTTTCTTCGGCTTTATATCCTCCGGCTTTTAGGTTTTTGCATGGTGACTTTGCGATATATTTGTTGTTTTCAGCCGAATCGAAAATTCTCTTCAAAGCAGCCACGGTTTTGACCTGCGCCGAATGTGACATATTTTCCATATGCACTAAGACCTCTCTCGCGTCATCGGGTAGTACGTCTTTTAATTGCATATCGCCGATTATCGGGCATATGTGAAGGTTTATTGCCGTTTTGAAATCCGACTTCCTCCGGACGGACAGTTCGCCGGTATTGAGGTCATACCACCGTTTGGCGTATTCGGCCACATTCAAATTTTCTGCCACGACGAACTGCGCTTTCACGGCATTTTTGTATTCTTCGACTTTGGCTTTCAAAGCGTTTTTGTCACGGTCATACAAAGGCTTGTATTTGCCATTTGCGTCTTTTATCCTTTTGCGGTACAATTTAGTTTTTGGGTCGTATGAACACTTGAATGCTTCTCTTGGCATATTTTTTTCCTCTATGTCCCGCCACGCCGGGTCTTTTTTTATTTTTTACCCCTGCCGGTGCGAGCGGCGGCGATATCGTACACTTCCTCGTCGGCCCGGGCGGCGACCACGACAACCACCATGGTAGTTTCGGTACGGATCAGCTCGTAGACGACCCGGATGCCCAGCTTTTTCAGCACAATCTTGCACAGTCCGGTCAAATTCCTGCCACGCTTGTTGCCCAAGGGCTTTCCGTAACTGCCCTCGTTCTGCGGCAACGGATTTTGCGATACTTTCTCGATTGCTTTCTTGATCTGCTTTTGTTGGTTTCCATTAAACTCCTTGATGTCTTCCTTAGCTTCGAGGAAATACTCTATTCGGTAACTCATATTCAAGTTCAACGTCCTCCATTTCATCGAGTTCTTCCTGCGTGACGCCGAGACTCTCCCACATTTCTTCGTGAGAAATTCTCTCCCCTGTATCATTCTCCAAGCGTTGTTCCGCGAGCGCAAGCAGGTACTCGTCCTCCGCCGCTTCGAGGTCGATGTCGGTTCTGGCCATTCTGGCCTTTGGATACAGCGCCCTAAGCTGGGCGAATGCGACGTTTATATCGACGCTGTCGTCGAAATTCATTATGATCGAGTTCATTTCATTTTCCTTTCATTTCAATTCCACTTCCGGGCGTCACTCCGGCCAGCGAAATAACAAGGCTTGTAGTGGCAACG
>WQXD01000304.1 GCA_009785015.1 Oscillospiraceae bacterium
AATGAACAGGCGAAAAAAGAAGCAATCACAAAAATCGAATCTATTAATGCAGTCGAGGGGTTCGACCCTGCGCCGCTGGCACTTGAATTCAACGATATGAATGACGGCACCAAACGTCAGCGTCTGCCTGTTATGTCGCAATTAGCATGGTTCAGGCTGAAATACCCGGAAGGCAAAGTTAAATTATCGGTTAAACCGGGAATTAATTGCTTCATCGGTGAAGCACGGGTATATACTCATTATAACGAAAAGCAGAGCTTTTAGCAGTTTTTTTTCAAAAATACATCATACAAAAATCATACCGAAAAAACAGGAGGTTTTCATGCCGAGATTAATGAATCCAAAACCTAAACCGAACACCCAAAGAGTCACTTTCCACTTACCGACCGAAAAGCTAAAAATCCTTGAAAAAATGGCTGACCATACCGGTCGGAATGTTTCCCAGATTATCCGCGAAGCAATCGACAAATATATGAATGTCGAGCAGTACAGGGACGATACTGAATTTATCACCGGCATCGTTCGCCCGATAATCAAAGACGAAATAGGCAAACAGGCGAACCGTCTGGCTTCGATGTTGTTCAAGGTAGGTATCATCACATCAAGCAATTACTTTTTGGCGGTCAGGACGCTGTCCGATGTTATTTCCCCTTCAATGCAGGAGGATTTCAAAAATATTAACGCCAGCGCCCGTAAGCAGGGCATAGAATATATGAAACTGAACGGCGTGGGCGTGGTGGAATTTTTAGAGGACAAGGAAGCAGTGGAACGGGCGGCGGAGAAACTCAAAACGGATTATACTGTCGGAAATTAATAAACGGCATGGTAATTTATGTCAAGGCGGCTGTTGTGCTGGACATTTATTGTATTCTGTGGTATAATAAATATGAAACAGCCGCCATACTGTCCTGAAAACGGAGGATAATATGGTAAATATATTAAAAGCGAAAACATGGAAAACAGCAGCGTATATACGCCTGTCACGAGAGGACGGAGATAAAAGCGAGAGCGAAAGCGTCATCAACCAACGGCAAATTATCGCCGATTTCATAGCGGCGCAGCCGGATTTAAACGGATATGCTGAGTTTATTGACGACGGCGCGACCGGCACGAATTTCAACAGGCAAGGGTTTCAGAGTATGCTTGAGGAAATCAAAAACGGCAACATAAATTGTGTGGTAGTCAAGGATTTAAGCCGATTCGGAAGAAATTACACAGAAGCCGGAACATATATGGAGCAGATTTTCCCGATGTTCGGGGTGAGGTTCATCAGCGTAACCGACCATATCGACAGCTACACACGACCATCTGAAATGGATAGCATACTTGTCCCGCTCAAAAATCTTCTGAACGATTCCTACAGCAGGGATTTATCGGTCAAGATACGGTCAGCGATGACGGCGAAACGCAAACGCGGCGAATTTATCGGCGGTTACGCGGCGTATGGGTATTTGAAAAATCCCAAAGACAAGTACAAGCTAATCGTTGACCACGAAACCGCGCAGACTGTCCGTGACATTTACAGATGGTACATCGAGGGTTTGAGCAAGAGTGCGATAGCCAAAAAGCTGAATATCATGGGCATACCGTCGCCCGCCAAACAGCGGTTCATACGCGACCGGAGGGACGGCAGACCGAGGCACGAGTATTCCCGCGAGGTATCGGGGTTCTGGACGCTGCAGAGCGTCAACGGAGTGCTTGAAAACCCTGTATATATCGGCAACATGACGCAGGGGAAACGAACGCAGGCGAGCTACAAGAATCGGAAGCGTTTGAAAATACCCAAAGAGGATTGGATTATCGCCGAAAACACTCACGAGCCGATTGTTGACAAAGCCACTTTCGACAAAGTGCAGGAGCTGCTGAAGCTGCGCACGAAAAGCACGCTGAAAGCGGGTACAGTTCATCTTTTTTCGGGGCTGCTCAAGTGCGCCGACTGTAACCGGGCGATGGAGCGCGTGGTAGTTCGCAAGAAAAACGGCAAAACCTACACGAATTACCGCTGCCGAACCTACGCCCAGCGGTTGAAGTCAGCGTGTACGAAAAAAACGATTTCCGAAGAAGCAATCGCCGAAACAGTGCTGTGCGTCATTCAAAAGCAGATAGAGGTTTTCTTTGATTTTGAGGCAGTCCTGAGAAATCCTGATTACGAAACCCATCGGCGCAGTCAGGCGCACAGCATAGAAAAGCTGATTTCGCAGAAACAGCGCGAGCTTGACGAAACGGAGCGCATCAAGATGGGGTTATATACCGACCTGAAGAAAGAGATTATCACGCAGGACGATTATATTTCGCTCAAGTCGGGATATTCCGAAAAATCTGCGGAACTCTCGCAGCAGATTACGGCGCTTAAATCAGAACTGCAAAGCCTTGAAACACAGGATTCTATGCAAAACGAGTGGATTGAGCGGTTCAAAAAACACAAAAACATTGATAGTTTGAGCCGACAGCTCGTAACGGAGCTAATCGAAGTGATATATATTCACGAAAGCAAGTGTATAACGATACAGTTTAAGTTTCGCGATGAGTTTGAGAGGCTTTTTGAGTTTGCGGAGCAGGAAGGCGAAAACCTGAAATCGGCGGTATAACAGTAAAAATAGCGGGGGTGGGTAACGGTTGTGTATTTTCCTATCCGCCTCATGCTGATATAAAAACCACGTTACAAATTTATACGCATATAAGTAAATTACGTGAAAAGGCAACGGCAACAAATTTAAACGGTATTTTCAGATTAAAGAATACACAAGCATAGAAATTGTGGGTAAAAAATGGGTAAACCCTATTTCAGACTCATAAGCGTTGCATAAAAGAAAAACCAAAAAGTCAAGGGACAAAAAATGGCAAAATCAAAAAGATAACCACTTGAAATAATAAATGCGGGTAGCCATACAAGTTACCACATTCAAAATAACAAGGAGTTATCAATATGATAAATTGTATCACAATGTACGGAATAATGCAAGGACAGCTGCCGATAGAATTGTTGGAAAAGATGGCAGAAGAAAGCAAAAGCAGCCACGGAAACGAAAAATTCACGGTATTGGGGCAATTAAATACGCTATTGTATGCGCATCTGACAGAGAAAACAGGATTGCGGTCGATAGAAGCAGGGCTGCTGGCAGAGCAAAAATTGCAGGAATATACAGGGGTAATCAGTTATTCGCAACTCAGCCGGGTAAACAGGGACAGAGAGGCGAAACTGTTTGGGGCAGTATTTGGCAGTGTCTTTGCCGAACTGAACCGGCATAACGGATTGCGACAAATCCCGTTGAACTACGGAATATTGAAAGTGCTTGACAGTACGGCGGTGCAGTTATGTCTGAAACTGTTTCCGTGGGCGAAATACCGCGATAAAACGGGAGCAATAAAAATACACACACTATATGACATGGTTTCGTGCTGTCCTGAAAATATTCTGTTGACCGACGGACTTACCCATGACAAAAAGAAAATGAGTGATTTTGTCGAGAAACCGGGCGTGACATATCTGTTCGACAGGGCTTATCTTGACCATAAAGAATTTGACAAATACTGCAACGACGGGATTTTCTTTGTGACGAGGCTGAAGAAAAACGCTGTTTTCGATATTAAGAAAGTAAATCCTCTGAAAGAAGAAAGTAAGGTTTTATCGGACAAAACAGTAATTCTCGGTTCAGCTAACGCGCGAATGGAAAACTCGTTACGGCTTGTTACCGTAATAGATTCATCAAACGGCGAACCTTTTAACATCGTCACAAACCGATTTGACCTGACGGCAGACGAAATATCTGATATATACCGGTTGCGCTGGAGCATTGAGACGTTTTTCAAATGGATTAAGCAGCACCTCATAATCAAAAAATTCTACGGCACGAGTTTTAACGCCATTCTCATTCAGATTTACTGCGCATTGATTTTATACTGTCTGCTCAAAATCATTCACATTCGGTACTGCAATAAATTTGATTTTCTCAAGATGTGCAGGCTTATTGCCAACGGGCTTTTCAATTCACTCGATTATCTTATCCAATGCCTGACCCCAACCAGACCGCCGCCGCCAAAACGACAAAAACGCTCGCATTGGATTGATGATTACAGGGACGTTATTGGAAAATATGGTATTGTTGACCACTTCCTTTGATTTCTATAATTTGGTATACGCTCGTTTTTGTCGGCACTTCGTCTTTTTTTGTCGCTTGTTACCATTTCTTGCATTTTTGTGTGACTTTTGTCTTTTTTATTGGCACTTTTTATCCCTTGACTTTTTCATATATTTTTTATGCAACGATTATGGGTTTATGTATTTTTATATGATAAAAATGGGTAGATATTATCTCGGAGGCTATTTCTATGCCTCATGTTGCTTTTCTGCTCTGAAAAGCCCGCTCATCATATTGATAAATAAATCCGCGTCA
>WQXD01000305.1 GCA_009785015.1 Oscillospiraceae bacterium
CGGCAACTGCGATTATAGAGCCCTGCGAGATAATATTGTCTGTGCCTTTTGTATTTGACGAGCGTCCGCCCGTGCGTTTTACGCCTTTTGTAACAAGCACTTCGGACGGTATGGCCTCGCAGTAGAAAAATTCTTTCCATTGGTCTGCCAGCGTACCTCCGAGCGCGCCTAATCCTGCTTTAATAAGTCCCATGATTTTTACTCCTTTCGGTTTTTAAAAATAAACATATTTATTTGTTATTTGCGTTCTTTATATAAATTCTCTGTGGGCCCAAGGATTCGTGGATTCCGGTGAGAGTATATCGGTAAGCAATCCCGGATATTCCCACAGATACCACTTGCCGTCTTTTGCCTCACGGATTGAAACGGGACGCGGCGAATCACCGCCGCCTGATTTGATATACAGCGTGGCATAGCCCGCATTCTGGTAACTGTACGGGTTTTCGCTGACGGTTACGGTGTACGGTTCCGCCGGAGTATAATCGTTTTTCGGGGTGGCGCCGTCGAGATAGGACGCGCCGAGATAACCCGCTTTGTTGTTTTGCTCCATGCGGCGCGCGAGAAATTGTATGTCGGCGGTGCTGAGCGGCTTTGGTCCCCTGAGATAATTGAGCATGGCGGCGGTTATGTCTTTATCGAGCGGATATACGCACAACGCCGCGATGCACATAGCCGCCGTATCAAACGGCGTTGACATCGCCGCCTGCGGAAGCGCGGTGAATTCCTCCAGCGTTTCCGGCATGGACTTGAATACGACCTGAACGGATTTGTTGCTGCCCTTGCCCATGTTGCCTACGGCTTTTCCGACTGCTCCGGCAGCCTGATTTTTTATTTTGTCAAAAAGACCCATGTAAATACCTCCTGAAATTTTTATTTTTAATTAAAATTTGAGTTTACAAATATATTTTATCGTATATTTTTAATTCGCGCATGGGCACTGTACCCATTTTCAATAAAATTCGACAAAAAAATGATGAAAAATCCCACCGCCGCCGCAGTGGGATTCGTGATATATATTAAAAATGGGGATTTATCCAGCCGTTGGACAGCACATGAACCAAAAGCTCCATATTCGTGGATAATCCCGCTTTAAGCCGCATATTTTCCATGTGCCGCCTGACGGTTTTTTCATTGATGAACAAATCTTCCGCCACGCTGTTGTAACTCATATATTTGCACATAAGCCGCAAAACTTCCATTTCACGGTCGGTAAAAGGAGCTTCGCCATGCGGTAAGGGAATGGTTTTGGGTTCAGGGAAAATAGTTTCGCCGTTCAGTATGCGTCTGGCAACTTCGAGATAATACGACGCGCCTTTAATTTTATACACAAAAGCGTGAACTCCGATTTCTTTGGCGCGCGTCGCGTAAGTTATTTCGCCGAAACCGGTTGTGACGATAATCTTGATTTCAGGATATTTGCCGCGTATCTTCGCGGCGGCGTCCAAACCGGAAGCCCCTTCTTCTGTGCAAACGTCTAATATTACCACGTCGGGTTGTCTTTTTAAGCAAAAAATTTCCGTGTCCGCCGCGTTGCTGATACTCCCGACAACCTCAAAGCCGTTTTCGGGACAAAACTCACGGGCAAGCAAATCCCTCATGCTTTCATGATCGTCCACAATCAGAACTTTTAGAAGTTTATCCACGCATTTCACCTTCCTTTACTTCTGTTTCATTCAGGGGAACAGCCGCCGTAAGCGTAAATCTCGGCGAAGTTTCTATATAAAGTTTGCCGCCGAGCTTTTCAAGCCGCCGCCGCATACCGGCAATACCGCTGCCTTCTTTGATTTTTATTAAAATCTGTTTTGAATTATCAGTCACGCGCATAACGCATTTTCCGTCGTTATAAATTATCCACACATAAATTTTATCCGCGTATCCGTGAATTACGGCGTTAGCCGCCGCTTCCCGCAGAACATACATCATAGCTGCGGCTGTATTCCGGTCATGCGGCAGGTCGCCGGTCAATCTAATGCCGATGCCCGCCCTTTCGTAAATATTTACAAGTATGTCTAATTCGGATTGCGGATTTTCAGGAGTTTCCTCGGTTTTATTTATGCTGTTCAGCAAACTCTCGCTGAGGGTAGAAAACGTTTCAATATCGGGATACCCCCCGTGCCGCAGATACCGCAGGAGTATAGTCAGCTTTTTATTCTGCGCGTCATGGGTTTCGGTTTTAATACGGAGCAGTTCTTCCGAACGGCTGATTTCCTCGATATTCGCGACAAAATTTTTCAGCTTAATCTCCTGAGCTTCCAGCTCTCTGTATTTCTCCTGTAATTCGCGGTTTATATAATTTTGCTCGGTGACGTCGGCCGCGGTAAGCCTTGTCACGGGGGTTTTGCCGAGCATTATTTCTTTTATTGTGAACAGCCGCGCGCCGTCCGGGAGGCTGTAAAGATAAGAGCCTGCGTCATAACTTTCGGAATTTGGAACGACTACCGTTTCAAAAAAAAGCCTGCCGTTAAAAAATACTCTCCCCGACATTTTCAGCATCAAATCGTGCATTTTGTTGTTTTGTAAAAGTATATGCCCGTTTTTCCTGTAAAAAAGTATGGCTGTATTAAGCGAATCCATCGCCTGCTTGACTGACAGGCCTGATACAGAAGTTCTTATCTCTTTGACGAGCGACGCCGCATACCATATTCCGCAGCCAAGCAAAATCATTAGAACGGCGGCAAAGAAAAAAGGGAAAGCGCGGCCTGTCCGCGTTTCAATTACAGGCAGTATGAAAAACGATGCTGTGACCGCGATACCCGAAATAATAGCTTTTTTCTTTATCAACGGATAAACCGATACTATGACCGCGGCAATAAATACGGCGTAGCGGGGTATTATATAATCGCTTGGCACGACAAATCCTTCAATGGCGTTATGCTGTACCTGCGCAATCAGAGCGACGTTTATAACCATCTGGCACAATACAAGAAATGCAGCCGCGCTTTCAAACCGGTAAACGATATTATGATTATTATAATGATATTGGCGTAAAACTAAAACTAAAGCGATAATCGCCGCGCATAATACGGTCCATACGCTGAAAGCGATTCTTACCGTTTCGGGGAATGAATAGAAATTAAGCATTATGCTCACCTCCCCCGGAGACAGTTCTTTCAGGTAATGATAAACGGAGTACGGCTATATCTTCCTGATCGTCCTTAGTAAATAAACCTCCGGCGGCGCGAATTTCTTCAGACGTTTTTTCGGGAAGATTATAATTCATAGATTCCGCAGACGACATAAGATTCATACAGACTACGCCGTCCGCAGACATAATATTAACCAAACTCCCGGGATTCTTGCCTGTAATCGTCCATTCCATGACCGAATGAAAGAAATCATAGAACAATATTGCCTGCCGTGTGCCGATTTCACCTCTCAGATCACAGCAAATTATAAATTGTGTCCCGGTCAGCCGCGCAAGTTCCGCCAGTTCGTCGATATATACGACAAACTCGTTGAACGATATTGTTTCATTTCCGTTTATTTCTGAAATAAGCAGATTAAACTGCCGTTTGACATAGCAAACTAATATAGCGACAGTACCCATATACGCGGGGATTTCCGAATCGTCTGCGGGAACAGAACGCAGCATTTGGGTAAGTTTTTGTTCGTAACCGGCGATATTCTTTTCAAAAGCGGCGTATAACATTCTGCGGGGATTTATCTGAGACTCTTTTTCTTTTGCGCGGGCAATATTTGAAAGCAGCCTGTTACTGTCTTCGAGCTGGCGGCTGGATATTTCAATTTCGGCTTTCAGCTTGTTGATTGCGTAAATATTCTCACGCCATACGGCATATCCGCCCGATATTTTATTTTTCAGCAGCAGGGTATTTTCGTCTATATGAATCGGAGCGCCGCTGTTTTTCAAACGTTCCCATAATTTCGTATCTAACGGTTCGGCATCTTTGGACGTGAATGCGCTGGCGCCGCTTTCGTCGGTGATTTGCAGATTTAATCCCGCGTTTTTGAAAAGACTGCGGTAATGCGTATTGACAGGTATCTGCCCCGCCCGGATAGAAATTTCCAAAAACAGCAGCGCGAACATACAAATAATAAGCGTCATGTCGCTTTCGGTAAAGACAGGTATGTTGAGCACATATCCGACCATATAGCCAATCAGCGCGGCTATAAAGCCGAGTGGAAATATAACGCCGAAACGCAGGGGGCTGTGTTTTATTTTTGTGAATATAACAATAATACCGGCAATCAGTTGCAAAAGCAGCGCCGACATAACGATAAAATAAAGTAAGCCATAGCTGTAATTGCCGGTAGACGACCATCCCGGCCGCGATAAATCCATTTTAAACATAATGCCGTGCAGATCGTTGGTCATAACAAGCCCGATCAATATGAGGTCAAGGATTAA
>WQXD01000306.1 GCA_009785015.1 Oscillospiraceae bacterium
CATACTGAGCGACTTGGTGCGCAGCAAATCGAACACTTTCGCCTCGTGGTATGAAAAAAACGAACAAAAAATACAAACAGGCATAGACGGCATTCTCGAAACTATGGAAGCGGTGAAATAGAAAAACAAAAAAACGGAAAGGAATGTATTTTATGAACAAGCCCAATGTGTTATTTATCCTGTCGGATCAGCACAATGCGAAATTTCTTTCAATGAACGGTCACCCGAACGTAAAAACGCCCTGCCTCGACAAATTGGCGGCGCAGGGAGTATATTTCAACAACGCGATAACGCAGAATCCCATCTGCACGCCCAGCAGGATGAGCTGGATTTCGGGGCAGTACTGCCATAACCACGGTTATTACGGCCTAAGCGGGCCAAATCCGGGTGGGTTGCCGACCGTTTTCGGGCATTTCCGCAATGCGGGATACAAAACCGCGGCATACGGAAAAATACACTGTCCCGAGTACTGGGTTGAAGACGATACCGACGATTTCGCGGAGCTGTGCTGCGACTGCAGCATCAGCGGCTGGGCGGATTACAAAAAATATCTGGAATCCAAGGGCCTGCTCGGCAAGGAAGACCATATCGGCCTGCAGGAGTTCGGAGCCGCGGGGGAGCAGGCCATGGACGGGCGAAAATCTTTTTTGGATTTTGAGGACAGCATGGAAGGGTACTGCGTGCAGCGCGGGACTGAGTTTATCAGAAAATGCAATGGGGAAGGCGTTCCGTTCTTTTTGCATGTCAGCTTGCCGAGGCCCCACTCATGCTATACGCCGTCGGAACCTTTCTGGTCCATGTATGACGAAAAAGAGCTGGCACTGCCGCCAAATTCCGAATATGACATGAAAGCCGCGCGAAAGGCGCCCAATATGATCGAAACCCGCGAATTCTGGCTGAAAGGAGGCTGGACGATGTTCGAACCCAAAACATATACGGCCGGCCGGCTCAGAAAACTTCACGGATACACCGGCAGCGTGAGCCAGATCGACCACGCCGTCGGCCGGCTTGTGGAATTTGTGGACAGCCTGGGCCTGAAAGACGACACAATCATCGTATACGGCTCCGACCACGGAGAATACGCCTGCGAACACGGGCTCATAGAAAAAGCGCCCGGAATATGCTCCGACGCGGTGACAAGAGTGCCTATGATATGGCGCTGGGGTTCGCGGTTTGTAAACCGCAGGGTCGATGAAATCGCGGAAAGCGTGGATTTTGTTTCCACGATAACCGCTCTCTGCGGCTTGCCCGGATTGGAGACGGGCGACGGCGAAGACCTTTCTTCGTTGCTGCACGGCGCTTCGGGTGAAGTGAAATCCTGCGGAGTGACGGAATTCGCGTGGAGCAAAAGTGTGCGCAAGGGCGATTACCGTTATGTGTTTTACGAAAAAAATTATTTTCCCGAGGAATACCCCGGCGGTTTCGGGGAACTTTACAATATCAAAGAGGATCCCTGGGAGATGAAAAATCTGTATTTCGAGCGAAAATACGCCGATATTGCCGCGGATATGAAAGATGAGCTCCTGCAGTTTCTGGTCAAAACGACCCGTCCGGCCACCATCCTGCGCAAAAACCCCGACCCTTCCTCCCAAAAAAAGCTGAGGTATCTCAACTATGTAAACGCGGACAACAAGATAAACCTGACAAGGAATTTGGCTTTACTGTATAAAAATTATTTATAACCGAATACTCGTCTTTTCAGCAAATCGTGCCGCCCCCGACCACGGTGTCGCCGTCGTAGAGAACCGCCGCCTGGCCTTTGGCTATCGCCCTCTGCGGCTCGTCGAATTCGATATGGACCGTATTTTCGGAAATCTGCTCGGCTTTTGCCCATTGCTCCTTTTGGTTGTAGCGCACTTTCGCCTTTACGCGCACCGGATTTTCCGCTTTTTCGCACGCGATCCAGTTGAAACCGCCCGCTTCGAGCGATTTTGTGAACAATGCTTCGTTTTCGCAGAGGGTGACCGTGTTGTCGCCGATGTTTTTGGATTTCACATACAGCGGATTTTTCGACGCGAGCCCGAGTCCCCTGCGCTGCCCTATCGTGTAGCGTATTATGCCCTTGTGCCTGCCGAGCACATTCCCGAACACATCGACAAAATCGCCGCCTTCATATGTTTTCCCCGTGTATCTTTCGATGAAGCCCGCATAATCGCCGTCGCGCACAAAACAAATATCCTGGCTGTCGGGTTTGGCCGCGTTTGCAAAGCCCTGCTTTGCCGCGATGGCGCGCACTTCATGTTTGAAAAGTTCCCCCAGCGGGAAAACGGTGCGTTTCAGCTGCTCCTGAGTCATCAAGTACAGCACATAGCTCTGGTCTTTGCCGGGGTCGGCTGCCTTTTTGAGAAGATAGCGGCCTTTTGTTTCGTCGTACTCCGTTTTCGCGTAGTGCCCCGTGACAATATGGTCTATGCCGAGTTTTTCGGCTTGCGAAAAAAGTTTTTCAAACTTCAGATAACGGTTGCAGTCGACGCACGGGTTGGGCGTTTGGCCCCTCTGATACGCCTCTGCAAACCGCCCGATGACTTGTTCTGCAAATTCGGCCGTAAAATCAAAGACATGGTGGGCAATGCCGAGCCTGAGCGCGACGCTTTCCGCGTCCGTGTTTTCGATGTCGTCCCCGAACATTTTTATTGTAACGCCGGTGCAGTCAAAACCGCGCTGTTTGGCTAAGTACGCCGCGACGGAACTGTCGACTCCGCCGCTCATGGCGGCCAATGCTTTGTTATTCATAAATATTCCCCAGACCCGCCGACAAAACCGCTTTTTTGCCCTCGGACGACTTCAGCCATGATATGAGTGTTCTCACTGCCGAATCCTTTGGTGTTTCGCTTTTAATCACGGCGTAATAATAATCAAAATAGGGATACTGCCCCGAGGATATCGTCGCGGGGGTTGGCTTCACTCCGTCGATACTCAATATTTTCAGATCGTCCCATTTGTATTCCTGTTTGTTGTTTTGAAGATAATAGTACAGCGTATATCCCAAAGGCAGGCTTTTTTCGCCTGCGTAATTGTCGTTTACCGCTCCCTCGATCATCGCCACCATCGACATCATCATGCTGTAGTTTTCTATTTCATCGTCCGCTTTGTCGCCTTTTAGGACAAACCTCTCCATGAGCCCGTAGGAACCGCTGTCCTGATTCCGAGTCAGCGCCTCGATTTTTATATCCGCCCCGCCCAGCTGCGACCAGTTGTCTATCTGCCTGCCGATATATATTTTGCGGAGCTCGTCCGTGGTGATACTTTCTATGCTCACTTTCGCGTTTGTGATAAAAATCAGGGCTTCCAAGCAAACCGGCGTATATTCGAGCTCCACTCCCGCCTTTGCGGCGTATTCCGCAATTTCTTTTGGCGGCTGGGTGACAATCGCCAAATCGAGCTCCCCGTCGATCAGCATCATATACGACATTACGGTCTGATACGCTGTTTGGGGAAGGGCGGGCCATACCTTTTCGCCGTTTGTGATTTCCGGCTCGTGCATCGCCTTGTATATCTCCTGTATCAAAGGAAACGCCGACGTCGAGCCGTTTATAAGGGGATAATTCTGCCTGATGGCCTTTGTGTCTATCGGCTGTTCCTCCGGCAAAACGGCGCCGGTTTCCCGTTTGCAGCCCGGCGCTAAAACGGCGAGCAGGCACAAACAGCAAAAACAGGCTGTTTTTATTGTTTTCATTTTCATCTTCACCTTTTCAAAATTTCCATTTCCGCCATAAAAGATTCCTTGCGCTGTTTTTGGTCTTTTATGTTTGTGCCAAGCGACGTGCTCTTTACCGTCAGGCTTATGAACCCGTCGCATTCAATTTCCACCGTATGGGAATTGCCGAAAAACGCCTTGCGTGTTTTGAGCGATGTGATTTGCGCGAGCGGCAAAACAAAATTGCCGATCACCTTCGACGTGTTATAGCTGTCCACCGCCACCACGTACAGGCTCGTCTCCGTCAGGCCGATATAGCAAAAGGCGTTATTCATCGTGGCGGCGACGCCCGGCGCGAGCGTGAACTGCATTATCACCGAAACAACGGTCCGGTTTTTAATAACCGGCAGATCGGCGATGACCGTTCCCCAGAGCATGCACCTGAAACTCTCGCCCTGTGATTTCGCCGCCTCCAGAAATTCGGCCATTTTTTCTTTTTTCAACGATAAACTCATGATATTTTCCTCATATGATTATTCTCATAACTCAATTGTATCACAGGCCGATCCGTTTAAACAACGGGCAAAATGTAAATTTTTTTCAAATATAAATGCAAGATACCTGTTGACAAAACGCGGCGGTTGCGGTATAATGGAAAAAATATCACAAAAAATTTTGTCAGAGGGGGATAAAAACGTGTACTTACTCGGAATCGACATAGGCACTTC
>WQXD01000307.1 GCA_009785015.1 Oscillospiraceae bacterium
CGGATGTAAACAGATAGGCGCAGGGTTTTTCCCTGTCTATTTTAACGTCCATATAATCTGTGCAATTATCGTTTAACGCAGTTTCCCCGGTTTTCAGGAGATTGTCGAAAGAACATATATTAAAGTCTTTATACTCAGGCAAATCCTCTTTTTGCGGCTCCAAATCCAAATTTATGAAAATTCTCGCTGTCTTTTCGGGTCTGTCCGAACTTTTGGCGTAATCTTCTATCAGTTTGGCAAACGCTCCGGAATAAACTACGCACGTAACTTTTGCCCTCTCTATAAAGTTCAATATCTGGTCTTCCGCAAGCTCTTTATCCAGCGGAACTATAATTCCATTTCCGTTTACGACCGTAAGATACGACGCAAGCCATTCGTAGCGCGTTTCGGACAGAAGCGCGGTATTTTCTCCCATAACGCCGATTTTAAAGAACGCCGCCCCTAATTTTTGAATAATATCGCACATTTCGTTATACGAAATATCGCGCACTGCGTCTTTTTCTTTTTTATACGTAAAAAAAGGCTGGTCTCCGTAAGTTTTTCTGTTTATTTCCCACATGTGTTTCAAATCCCTGGGCTCTTCGACTCTGCCCGGCAAAAACATTTTTGGCAACTGACCGCTCATTAATATATTCTCCTTCGATTTTTTCAAAAATTTTAGTTAATATCCATAATATTTAAATTATAGTATAATTATAACAAATATTCAAAATAAAATCAACATAATTAATCATTTTTTTAGACAGTCGGGATAAATTTTTTTCAAAAAGCATTTCTTTTTTATAAAATATGTGATATAATAAATATGCTTGGCTAAATATATGCTGATAAATTATATAAAATTATATAAACGAACAGTAAACTTTAGTTCGTTTCAAGCTTAAAGTTTCACGTTATCAGGAGGCATTCAATTTATGAATGAAAACAAAAAAAACAGAAGATATTCCGGATTTTTGCGTAAAATTGCTGTTTTTGTTATAGTTATTGCTATTTTTACGGCATTTTCCATAGATTCGAATATTTTTACGGTTTCGGCTGCGGATTATGAAAACCACTGGGCGAAAAATATCTTTGACGAATGGGTGCGGACGGGCATACTCGTTCCCGACCAGAGCGGCAATATCTATCCCGAATCCCTGATTACGCGCGGGCAGCTGTGTTCTTACATAAACAGGGTCATGGGATTTGCGACCATGGCGGATATATCCCAGTACGCCGACACGCCCTACGGAAGCCAGTATTATCCCGATATGGCTATAGCGGTAAACAGGGGGTATATATCGCCGACCGCAGGAAACAGCCTGTCGCCTTACGGTAATATTACGAGGGGGCAGGTTATTGACGCTTTTGTCAAAGTGGCAAGGATTACCCCGTCGTATAACGACGAGGCTATTCTGGCGCGGGTCAGGGACGCTTCGGACATTCCAAGCGTAAACAGAAGTACGGTCGCCTCTGCGATTGTAAACGGGTATTTAGCCGGACGTCCGGGATACAGGGTCGACCCCAACGATTATATGACCGTAAGCGAAGCCATAGTGCTGCTTGACCGCCTCAACTCCAGCAGAAGAGTATATGCTTTCCCCGGAAAATTCGGACCTGAAGCCGGTTCGGTCATCTCAAACTATTCGGCGATACTCGCCCCCGGCGTAACTCTCCAGAACGCTGAAATAGCAAAGGATTTGGACATACAGCAGGAAACCGGTGAGGGAGAAGTCAATTTAAACCGGATCAACGTCAGGGAAAAGCTCCTTGTAAACGGCGGCAGAATCATAACCCTCGGCAACACCAATATAAAAGAAATCCAGATAAACAAAAGGGGCGCGAGTGTGGTTTACGCCGCTGACGGTAATTCGGAAGCCGACACGTTGATTATAAACGGCGACAACGTTAATGTCAGCATAAACAAAGGCAACAAGACAAGAAAAATAATAATAAACGGGGCTAACGCAACCGTCAATGTCGGCGAAAACGTAAGAATCGAAGATTTGACCGTAAACGGCGAAAACGCGAGAGTCAATCTTGCCAAAGGCTCGAGGCTCGACAGGGCTGAATTAAACGCAAAAACCCAAATCTTCGGCAAGGACGGCTCGATAGGCGATTTGATTGTAAACACGGGCGGCGGCGGTTCTGAGATAGAACCCAGACCGGGCGGCAATGTTGACGTTGCTACAGGCGAAGACGTCACAATAGACAACAGACCCTCGACTAACGTGGCCGGAGCTAAAAGAATTATATCGCTTTCGTTTGAAACGCCTTTCACCCTGAAAGTCACGACCGAGGACGTGGGAAAACTTTCGATAGCTAAAAATGATTTCAGGGTTGACGTCGACGGAAGTTTGTCAAACGATTTCACAGTTTCAAAATCAAACGCGAAAGAATTCAATATCATATTCAGCGCGCAAATCCCGCCGTCCGCTCTGGTGACGGTATCGGGAACCGGCAATCTGACGGGCTCCGCCTCAATATCGCAGAACTCCCAGGCGTTGTTAAAAGACGCTGTGGCAACCGGATTGAGAACTATAAACGTGACGGTCACGAACCCCGAAAATACTCCGCTTTCAAAAGATAATTTCAGGCTTCTGATAGCGGCAAAAGATTCTGACGCGTTCACAATAAGCGCGCTTTCGCTTACTTCATATAACTTAAATCTGGCGGCGGATATAAAGAACGGACAGGTTCTGACGGTTTCCGGCAAAAACGGGCTCGCCGGAAGCGTGACGGTTTCTGCTGTTTCGGCAATAAAATCAATCGTTTTCAACGACACGGAAAAATTCACGGTCAACACGGACAACACCGCGGGCAATAAAATAGACGCGGACAGCTTCGATATATTCTTAAACGGCAGCGCTCAGGATTTCACAGTTTCCGAAAAGTCAAAGACGGCTTATCAGATAACCCTTGCGTCCGACATTGCCGCGGGAGACACTGTCAGAGTCGAAGGAAAAAGATACCTGACCGGAAAACTCGAAGAACAGTATATTTCGCCGTTCAAAGTTTCAAAAGTCACCGTAAACGGCAAAACAAGCATAACCATAACTTTATCGAAAGCTCCCGACTCAATTCTGACAACTGAAAAACACAGCGGCTCGTTTAAAGTTCTCGTAGACGATATAAGCATACCGGTTACGGATATTAAAAAAGAGTCGTCGGACGCCAAAAACGTCATATATAACCTGACCGTCAATTTAGAAGATACGCAGGGGGCTTTATCCGTAAACGGCGTAAAAGACTCGAAAAACAAAGGCCTGGTCGATTATATATCCCCTGAGCTGGTTTCGGTAAGAATAAACGATCAGCCGCTTAACCAGAATACCCCGCTTTTCAGGGCGGAGCAATCCAAGGCAAAAATAATCTTAGAGTTCACCGAACCGGTGTTCAGGCAGGCTCCGTCGGGCAAATTCGGCAATAAAGACGTCGATGTGTCGGGCACGGCATTCAATATCATATCCGGCACAGGCTCGGGGATGGACCTGAACGGGATAAAAATAACGGCGACGGTAAATTCGGTTATCATAGATTTGGCCGGGGCAAAACGCATGGATCCGGGGATTTATACTTTAAGCATAAGCAACAGGCTGATATTCGACTCGTTCGGCAATATATGCGAAGTTCCCGAAAATAATATATTCAGGTTCGAGATAAAAGGCACGCTCCCGACCGTGGCGTCTACAAAACAGGGCGCCAACGGCGATTTTGAAATAAAACTCAACGGGACGTACGCGGACAATTTCGGGACTGCGATGTCGCATACCGGGACAGTCGTCATTATAGACCCGACAACTTCCGGTTCGGGCAGCAGAAGGGAAATAGATTACAGGTTTTTGTCCTACGACGCAAAGGCGAAAACGCTGTATATAAGCAGGTCAGCCCTGCCTCCCGCATTGGACGACCCGAACAACCCCGATTATCTCGGCGGCAACATACCGTACAGGGTGGAGCTTTACAACCGTGATTACACAAGAGCGGCCGGACAAAGCGAGCCCGAAAACGAAAACCCGCTCATCATAAGCAGGGCAAAGATAGATACGCAGCGGCCAAGAATAGAGAGAATCACTATAAGCGGTGAAATGTTGTTTGATAAAGACGCCGGTTTAACCCAAACCCCTGTCAGGGTTTCAAAATCTAACGCCGTCATTCAGGTTGTGTTCTCAAAACCAGTGTTTGAACAGGCGCCGTCCAAAAAATTCTCCGCGGTCGGCACAGACGGGCTTCCTTTCAACATAGATACCGCACACGCCCTTGACCCCGGAGGGAATCTGTCATTGCAGGGAGTGAAGATTGCGTCAAGCAACAGGACCGTTTCAATCCCCCTCAGGTCGGCCTCGATATTAAACCCCGGCGACTATAAGCTTGAAATCGAC